>NZ_JBFOCS010000079.1:0-90984 GCF_040907905.1 Aeromonas sp. s13
TGCGTTGAAATACAGAACCCCCGATGCAGTACATAGGGGGTTCTGAGTAGAGAAATGCTAGTTGAAAATGTGTAAACCTATTTCAGGACTAGACAAACCAAACATTTCATCAAAATAAATGTTTTCTTGCGCACTCCTCTCCTCAACACATTTAGGCCCGCTGATATAAAAAGCCCCTCACAGAGAGGGGCTGAATCGAAAAATCGAGCTACCGGCTCACGCCTCGCTGCTGGGCAGCGCGGAAGGTTCGAGCAGGGTTTCATCTTCGGCCATGCAAGCAGCGGCGGTGAACAGCACGTCGGTGGAGCTGTTCAGCGCCGTCTCGGCAGAATCCTGCAGCACGCCGATGATAAAGCCGACTGCTACCACCTGCATGGCGATGTCATTGCTGATGCCAAACAGGCTACAGGCCAGCGGGATCAGCAGCAAGGAGCCGCCCGCCACACCGGAAGCGCCACAGGCACTGATGGTGGCGACCACGGAGAGCAGAATGGCCGTTGCCATGTCCACTTCCATCCCCAGGGTATGTACCGCCGCCATGGCGAGCACAGTGATGGTGATAGCGGCACCCGCCATATTGATGGTGGCACCCAGCGGGATGGAGACCGCGTAGGTATCTTTGGGCAGGCGCAGTTTTTCACACAGCGCCATGTTGACCGGAATGTTGGCGGCAGAGCTGCGGGTAAAGAAGGCGGTCACGCCGCTCTCTTTGAGGCAGGTCAGCACCAGCGGATAGGGGTTGCGCTTGATCTTCCAGAAGACGATCAATGGGTTGACCACAAAGGCGATAAACAGCATGCAGCCGATCAGCACCACCAGCAGTTGAGCATAGCCAAACAGGGCATCGAAGCCGGTCTCTGCCAGAGTGGAGGCAACCAGACCCAGGATCCCGAGCGGAGCACAGCGGATCACCGCTTTCACGATGGCGGATACACCGTGAGACAGGTCAGTGATCAGCGCCTTGGTGCTCTCGTTGGCATGGCGCATGGCGATACCCAGACCGATGGCCCACGCCAGGATCCCGATATAGTTGGCATCCATCAACGCCTTGACCGGGTTGGTCACCACGTTGAACAGCAGGGTCTGCAGTACCTCGGTGATCCCGCCGGGCGGGGTGATCTCGGCAGTATTGGCCACCAGATGGAGGTTGGAGGGGAACAGGAAGCTGGCAATCACCGCGACCACGGCCGCAGAGAAGGTACCAAACAGGTAGAGCGCCAGCAGCGGGCGAATATTGGTCTTCTGACCCTGCTTGTGACCAATGATGGCCGCCATCACCAGTACGAATACCAGCAGCGGAGCTACCGCTTTCAGTGCACCAACGAACAGACTGCCAAGCAGACCTGCCGTTTTCGCCCACTCGGGCGCAAACAGTGCCAGCAAGATACCGAATACCAGACCAACCAGGATCTGGCTGACCAGGCTGGTGCTATTGACCAGCCGAAGGAGGGGGTGTTGTTGTGTCATCAAAAAAGTCCCTAAGCACCGTAGTGCATGAATCATGAGTCCTGTCTGCAACCACTCATCGGGAGACCCCTGTCGCCCGAATGTGGTGTCTGTGGCCAGCCTTCTGTCGGGCCGATCCGCCAGTCACCGGATTGCATGACGGAATATCCCATTCGCCATCTTTTTTTTCCAGAGACTCACCAAAAAATATCCCGTTTCCATCACAAAAAACCGCAACAAAACCTTAACCACAGCGCAACCACCCATTTTTGTACGTTTTATCGACACTCTCTGCCCTTACCCTCACGACCATTCCTGTGCCACCCGTGACCGTGTCGCTGTGCTATCATCACCCATTTGCCGCGGAGCCTTGCCATGATCCCATCCCTGCTCAACCAATATTTTGGTTTCTCCGCACTCAGGTCAGGTCAGGAGGCGGTGATCAGCCGGGTACTGGCAGGTCAGAGTGCCGCCGCCATCTTTCCCACCGGCTCCGGCAAGTCCCTCTGCTATCAGCTACCTGCCCTCGCCCTGCCTCACCTGACCTTGGTTATATCGCCGCTGCTGGCGCTGATGCACGATCAACTCGTCTTCCTTAAAAGCAAGGGAATAAGCGCCGCTACCCTCGACTCGAGCCAGAGCCCGGAGGAGAGCCGACGAGTGATGCAGCAAGCGCTGGATGGCCAGCTCAAGATCCTGATGATCTCGGTGGAGCGACTCAAGAACGAGCGCTTTCGCCGCTTTATCCAGCAAGTGCCGCTCTCGCTGCTGGTCGTCGATGAGGCGCACTGTATCTCGGAGTGGGGCCACAACTTTCGCCCCGACTATCTCAAGCTGCCGAGCTATCGTCATGACCTGAAGATCCCGCAGGTATTGCTGCTGACCGCTACCGCCACGCCAGCGGTGATTCAGGATATGCAGACCAAGTTCGGCATCGAACCGGAGGGGGTCGTGGTCACCGGTTTCTACCGCCCCAATCTTGATCTGGCGGTCATTCCCCTGTCGCCCGACGCGCGGGATAGCTGGCTCGCGCAGGAGTTGGCCAACGATCCGGCGGCCCCCACCATCGTCTACGTCACTTTGCAACACACCGCAGAAGCCTGTGCCGAGCAACTCATTAGAGAAGGGATCAACGCCCGCGCCTATCATGCCGGACTCGACTCGGCTCTGCGCAGTCAGATCCAGCACGACTTCATGGCGGGCAAGGTGGACTGCATCGTCGCCACCATCGCCTTTGGCATGGGCATCGACAAAGCGGATATCCGGCGGGTCATTCACTACGATCTGCCCAAATCCATCGAGAACTACAGTCAGGAAATTGGCCGCGCCGGACGGGATGGCCAGCCATCGCGCTGTATTGTGCTGGCCAACCAGAGCCAGCTGCCGGTGCTGGAGAACTTCGTCTACGGCGATACGCCGGATTTGAGTGCCATCCTCCAGCTCCTTGCCATCATCAAGCAGAGCGGGAACGAGTGGGAATTCACCCTGCTGCGCCTCTCGAACGACACCAATATCCGCCAGTTGCCCCTTAAAACCCTGCTGGTCTATCTGGAGATGGCAGGCATCATCACCCCGGCCTACAGCTACTACGCCGACTACCGCTTCAAGTTTGTGCTGGATAAAGGCGAGATAGTGAGTCGCTTCAATCCGGATCGTCGCCAGTTTCTGGAGCAGCTGTTCGCCTGCGCCCCGCAAGCCCGCAGTTGGTGCACCATGGACTTTGACGCCCTATGGCAGGGCTATCAGGGAGAGCGGCAACGGGCCGTTGCCGCGCTCGACTACCTGCAGCAGCAAGGCTGGATCGAGCTTGAAAGCAAACAGATGACCGAGGTCTACCGGATCATCCGTCAGGGGTGGGACAACGAGCAGGAAGCAAATACCCTGCACGCCCTCTTCCTGCAAAAAGAGCTGAGCGAGCTGGCCAGACTGCAAGCCATGCTCGACTTTTTCACCTCAAGTGAGTGCCTGAGCCACCGCCTCGCCCGCTATTTTGCCGATGAGGTGGCGCCGGTTCATTGTGGCCACTGTTCGGTTTGTCGCGGCGAGGTGGCACATCTTCCTCCCCTACCCTCACTGACCATGCCAAACGAGGCGGGGATCCGCGCCTGGTGCGATCCGCTGATTGCCAAGACAGGTTCGGTGGATGCGCGTGTTCTGGCCCGTTTCCTTTGCGGCATCACCACACCGCTGACCAGCCGGGTCAAGGCCAAATCGCTGGCGGGTGCAGGCCAGTTGGCCGCGCACCCGTTTGCCCGCGTCCTGGCGGCAGTGCAACAAGCCTACCCTTGCTAGATGAGTGCTGGCGGCGTCAATAGCCACCAGCAGAAACAAGCGTTTACTGACACAGAAAAAGAAGACCCTCGCGGTTGCGAGGGTCAAGCCAACGGAAACGTGCTTAAACAGAGCTTGGTGAGGCAACAGTCAACTCTCTTGCTAAAGCGTCTTGCTGCTCACACATCGCCAATCTAGGGCACTCAAAATGTAGCGTCAATGTAAAAATTAGAGCGCAAACTCCAAACAAGGAAATTTACGTTGACGTTCACGTAATGGCATTTCTATTCATAACCCCGCCAACCCGCAGCCCCATTGACTTTCGTCAAACCCCTTAATCTTTTCGCAATAAGTTCCCTCTTTCCCATAAACATTTATTTTTTATGTCTTTGACATTTACCTCACTATCGTGGCAAAAATAATTTAACAGTCAGTAACATAGCGGTGTTGTTGACTGACCCTCCCCGCACAAGGATCGGGCAGGTTTCTTCAGAATTTAACCTATCAACCGTGATGGATTACTGGAGTCTGTTGACTAGGCTTTAAAAGCGCACAACACAAAAGCAGTCATCCACTTTTTTCAGGGTAAGCGACTATAACGAGGGCAAAGTTATGGGCATATTCGAGCATTACCAACAGCGATATGAAAAAGCGAGAGAAGAGGAATATACCATCCAGGAGTTCCTGGATATGTGTAAGCAGGACAAAGCCTGTTACGCCTCCGCAGCCGAACGTCTGCTGACCGCCATTGGTGAGCCGGAGATGGTAGACACCTCAGCCAACCCCAGACTGAGCCGACTCTTCTCCAACCGCGTCGTGGCACGCTATCCCGCCTTCAAGGATTTCTACGGGATGGAAGAGGCCATCGAACAGATCGTCTCCTACCTCAAACACTCCGCCCAGGGGCTGGAGGAGAAGAAACAGATCCTCTATCTGCTGGGCCCCGTTGGCGGCGGTAAATCCTCGCTGGCAGAGAAACTCAAATCCCTGATGCAGAAGGTGCCCATCTATCGCATCAAGGGCTCACCAGTCAATGATCACCCCTTCTGTCTGTTCGATATCGAAGAGGATGGGGAGATCCTGGAGAAAGAGTACGGCATCCCGCGCCGTTACCTGCGTCCCATCATGTCCCCCTGGGTGGCCAAACGCCTGCACGAGTTTGGCGGCGACATCACCAAGTTCAAGGTGGAGAAGGTCAACCCCTCCATCCTCGATCAGATTGCCATCGCCAAAACGGAACCCGGTGATGACAACAACCAGGACATCTCCTCACTGGTCGGCAAGGTCGACATCCGCATGCTGGAGCACTTCGCCCAGGATGACGCCGATGCCTACTCCTACTCCGGTGCGCTGTGTAAAGCGAACCAGGGGGTGATGGAATTTGTGGAGATGTTCAAGGCCCCCATCAAGGTGCTGCACCCGCTGCTGACAGCAACCCAGGAGGGTAACTACAACGGGACCGAGGGGCTTTCCGCCCTCCCCTTTGACGGCATTCTGCTGGCTCACTCCAACGAATCCGAGTGGCAGCAGTTCCGCAACAACAAGAACAACGAAGCCTTCCTCGACCGAGTCTACATCGTCAAGGTGCCTTACTGCCTGCGCGTCTCCGAAGAGGTGAAGATCTACGAGAAACTGCTGATCAACAGCGAATTGACCGAGGCCAAATGCGCCCCGGGCACCCTCGAACTGTTAGGCCAATTCTCGGTACTGTCACGGCTGAAAGAGCCGGAAAACTCCAGCATCTACTCCAAGATGCGGGTCTATGATGGCGAAAGCCTGAAGGATACCGATCCCAAAGCGAAGAGCTATCAGGAGTATCGCGACTACGCCGGTGTGGACGAGGGGATGAATGGTCTCTCTACCCGCTTTGCGTTCAAGATCCTCTCCCGCGTCTTCAACTTCGACCACGCGGAAGTGGCCGCCAACCCGGTGCACCTCTTCTATGTGCTGGAGCAGCAGATCGAGCGCGAGCAGTTCCCGCAAGAGCTGCACGATCGCTACCTTGAGTTCATCAAGGGTTATCTGACCCCGCGTTATGTGGAGTTCATCGGCAAGGAGATCCAGACCGCCTATCTCGAGTCCTACTCCGAGTACGGTCAGAACATCTTCGATCGCTACGTCACCTACGCCGACTTCTGGATCCAAGATCAGGAGTACCGTGACCCCGAAACCGGCCAGCTGTTTGACAGAGCGTCTCTCAACAGCGAGCTGGAGAAAATTGAAAAACCCGCCGGGATCAGCAACCCGAAGGATTTCCGTAACGAAATCGTCAACTTCGTGCTGCGTGCCCGGGCCAACAATGCAGGCCGTAACCCCAACTGGACCAGTTACGAGAAGCTGCGCACCGTGATCGAGAAGAAGATGTTCTCCAACACGGAAGAGCTGCTGCCGGTTATCTCCTTCAACAGCAAAACCTCGGCCGAGGAGCAGAAGAAGCACGATAACTTTGTCGAACGGATGATGGAGAAAGGCTACACCCGCAAACAGGTGCGACTGCTCTCCGAATGGTATCTCAGGGTACGCAAGTCATCCTGACCCTGACTGTTCAAGGGGGAGTTATGGCGCATTTTATCGACCGCAGGCTCAACGGCAAAAACAAAAGCGCTGTCAATCGGCAGCGCTTCATCCGCCGCTACAAGAAGCAGATAAAACAAGCGGTCTCGGATGCTGTCTCCAAGCGCAGCATTCAGGACGTAGACAAGGGCGAGAGCATCAGCATCCCGACCAAGGATATCGGCGAGCCCCATTTTCATCAGGGGCACGGCGGTAAACGGGATATGGTGCATCCCGGCAATGATCAGTTCGTCTCCGGTGACAAGATTGACCGTCCCAAAGGAGGAGGCGGTGGACAGGGTTCCGGCGAGGGACAGGCATCCAATCAGGGTGAAGGGGCCGATGATTTCGTGTTCCAGATCTCCAAGGATGAGTATCTCGATCTGCTGTTTGAAGATCTGGAGCTGCCCAGGCTGCAGAAAACCCAGCTCAACCAGCTGATGGAGGTGAAAACCTATCGGGCGGGCTACACCTCCAACGGGGTGCCCGCCAACATCAACGTGGTGCGTTCCCTGCAAAATTCGCTGGCACGGCGCATGGCGCTGCAAGCAGGCAAGAAACGCCAATTGCATGAACTGGAAGATCGGCTGGCCCTGCTGGCCACCGATCCCAACGAACACTTTGCCGAAATCGCCCTGCTCGAGAAGGAGATCAGGGAGCTGAAACGACGGATCGATGCGGTGCCGTTTATCGACACCTTCGATCTCAAGTTCAACAACTTCGTCAAACGGCCCGTCCCCTCCAGCCAGGCGGTGATGTTCTGTCTGATGGACGTCTCGGGCTCCATGGATCAGGCCACCAAGGAGATGGCCAAGCGTTTCTATATCCTGCTCTATCTGTTCCTGAGCCGGACCTACAAGAACGTCGAGGTGGTCTATATCCGCCACCATACCCAGGCCAAGGAGGTGGACGAGCACGAGTTCTTCTACTCCCAGGAGACAGGCGGCACCATCGTCTCCAGCGCCCTCAAGATGATGAACGACATCATCAACGAGCGTTACCCGGCCAACCAGTGGAACATCTATGCGGCGCAAGCATCGGATGGTGACAACTGGGCTGATGACTCACCGCAGTGCCGTGAAATTCTGGCGCGGGACATCATGCCAAGGGTGCGGTACTACTCCTACATCGAGATCACCACCCGTGCCCACCAGACTCTGTGGCACGAATATGAGTCGGTAGCCAGCCAGTTCCCCCACTTTGCGATGGAGCACATTCGCAAGGTCGAGGATATCTATCCGGTGTTCCGCGAGCTGTTCAAGAAACAAGCGGCGTGAGGAGGTCACATGATCGAAACAGAAAAACGTGTAGCGCCACTGGATGACGGACCAGACTGGAACTTCGATCTGCTGGAGACCTATCACCAGGAGATCGCCCGGGTCGCCCGTTTCTACAAGCTGGATACCTACCCCAACCAGATCGAGGTGATCACCGCCGAGCAGATGATGGATGCCTACTCCAGCGTCGGCATGCCCATCGGCTATCAGCACTGGTCGTTCGGCAAGCGTTTTATCCATACCGAGCGCAACTACAAGCGCGGCCAGATGGGGCTGGCCTACGAGATCGTCATCAACTCCGATCCCTGCATCGCCTACCTGATGGAGGAGAACACCATGCCGATGCAGGCGCTGGTGATGGCCCACGCCTGCTACGGTCATAACTCCTTCTTCAAAAACAACTACCTGTTCAAGGCCTGGACCGATGCCTCCTCCATCATCGACTACCTGCTGTTCGCCAAGAACTACATCACCCAGTGTGAAGAGAAGCATGGCATCGAGGCGGTGGAGCAGCTGCTCGACTCCTGCC
This sequence comes from Aeromonas sp. s13, assembly GCF_040907905.1. Taxonomy (NCBI): domain Bacteria; kingdom Pseudomonadati; phylum Pseudomonadota; class Gammaproteobacteria; order Aeromonadales; family Aeromonadaceae; genus Aeromonas; species Aeromonas sp. s13. The sequence goes on from NZ_JBFOCS010000079.1 coordinate 8,077, forward strand.
ATGCCCTGATGAACTTCGGGGTGGATCGTTACAAGCGGCCCCAGAAGATCTCGATGGCAGAGGAGAAGCGGCGCCAGAAGGCGCGGGAAGATTATCTGCAGACTCAGGTCAATGAGCTGTGGCGTACCCTGCCCAAGCAGCATAAAGCGGCTGGCGTGGAGGACAGGCGCTACCCCGCAGAGCCCCAGGAGAACATTCTCTACTTCATCGAGAAGAATGCCCCCTTGCTGGAGCCCTGGCAGCGGGAAGTGGTGCGCATCGTACGCAAGATCAGCCAGTATTTCTATCCACAAAAGCAGACCCAGGTGATGAACGAGGGGTGGGCCACCTTCTGGCACTACACCATCCTCAATCACCTCTATGACGAGGGCAAGCTGAGCGATCGCTTCATGATGGAGGTGCTGCACAGCCACACCAACGTGGTCTATCAACCGGCTTACAACAGCCGCTACTACTCGGGGATCAACCCCTATGCGCTGGGATTTGCCATGTTTACCGACCTGCGCCGCATCTGCGAGAACCCGACCGAGGAAGATAGATACTGGTTCCCCGACTATGCCGGCAGCAACTGGGTCGATACCCTCCACTTTGCCATGCAGAACTTCAAGGATGAGAGCTTTATCAGCCAGTTCTTAAGCCCGAAAGTGATGCGGGATATGAAGTTGTTCGCCATTGATGACGACGATCTGAAGAACTATCTGAAGGTCTCCGCCATCCACAATGACGAGGGGTACCGTCAGGTGCGCAATACCCTGTCGGCCCAATACAACCTCAGCAATCTGGAACCCAATATTCAGGTCTACAACGTTGCCGTGAAGGGGGATCGCTCCCTTACCCTGCGCTATGTGCCCCACAACCGCATCCCCCTTGGCGACTCACGCCATGAGGTGCTCAAACACCTGCATCAGCTGTGGGGATTCGACGTAGTGCTGGAGCAGGACAACGGTGAACTGCCACCCGATATCATCGGCCGCTGCCCGGAGCGCAAACCGGGGATCTGATCCGTGACGTGATATCTCGACGGCCCACTTCAGTGGGCCGTTTTTTAATCGGTTGCTTCTGCCAGCATGAGCGCAGCCCAAGCCGTACAACCCGAACAAACCACAACATAGAAAGAGGCCCGCATGGTGTGCGGGCCTCTTTGCCTTGCGGTCACTCTGCTGCGATTATCAGTAGAAGGTCTGCTGCTCTGCGGCCATCGCCTTGAGACGGGCACAGGGGGCGAACCGGTCGCCGTGGCGCTTCTGGTAATACTCCAGACGGCCAACCAGATGATCGATCCCGAGCGTGTCCATATAACGGAACGGGCCGCCAAGGAAAGGCGGGAAACCGATGCCGAAGATGGCGCCGATATCGCCATCACGGGCCGACGCCACCACACCGCTATCCAACGCCATGGCCGCTTCGTTGAGCATCAGCAACACGCAGCGCTCGGCGATTTCCTGACGAGCCAGCTTGGCAGACGGCTTGATACCGAGCACGCCATAGACGCTCTCGTCCACCGTCTTCTTGCCCTCTTTGCCGGTCAGCTTGTTACGCGGTGCCGCCTTGCCATAGAGGTAGAAGCCCTTGCCATTCTTGCGTCCCTTGCGATCATTTTGCAGCAGTTTGTCGAACGCCTTGGGCGCCTGGAACTGCTCGCCGCCCAGCTCTTTTTCGAGAATGGGGGAGATCTTGGCCCCTACATCGATCCCCACCTCGTCCAACAAGGTGATGGGGCCAACCGGGAAACCAAAGTCCAGCAGCGCGCTATCCAGCACCTCCACCGGCTCCCCTTCCAGCACCAGTCTTGCCGCTTCATTCATGTAGGGGGCAAGGATGCGGTTGACGTAGAAACCGGCTTCGTCCTTCACCACGATGGGCGTTTTGCCCTGGGCGCGGGCAAAAGCCAGGGTGGTGGCGACCGTCTCGGCACTGGTGCCAGCGTGGGGGATGATCTCCGCCAGCGGCATCTTGTCCACCGGGCTGAAGTAGTGTAGCCCCACGACCCGCTCCGGATGCGCCGCCTCTGCCGCAATCTGGTTGATGGGCAAGGAGGAGGTGTTGGAGGCAAACACTGTGTGTTCACCGCACTCACGCTCCACGTCTTTCACCATCTGGTGTTTGAGCGCGAGATCTTCAAACACCGCCTCCACCACTATGTCGACCCGGTGAAAACCGGAGTAGTCGAGGGTACCGGTCAACAGGCTCATCTGCTTTTCCAATTCGCTGCGCAAGATGTGGCGACGCTTGAGCTTCTTGGCCAGAATATCATAGCTGTAGCGCATGGCATTGCCGATCCCGGCGCTTGCCACATCCTTGATCCGCACCGGCACGCCCGCCTTGGTAGCGGTGACGAACGCAATGCCGCCCCCCATCAGACCACCGCCCAGCACGGCGGCATGGGCCACCTTGCGCGGCTCGGCTCCCTGATAGGTGACCTCTTTCTTCATCTCGGTGGTGGCAAAGAAGATGGAACGCAGGGCGGCAGACTCTGCAGTCATCACCAGCTCGCCAAAGTGGCGGGATTCAGCGGCCAGACCGGCCTTCATCCCCTCCTCCACGCCGATGCGCACAACATCCAGGATCCGCTCCGGCGCCGGGTAGTTGCCGCGGGTCTTGGCTTTCACCCCCTTGCTAGCCTGATCGAACAGCACCTTGCGACCCAGTTTGTTGGTCTCCAGCATCTTGCCCTGCAGATCCCGTTTCAACTGATGGCGCGGTTTGCCCTTCTTGGCCAGCTTGATGGCAGCATCCAGCAAGATTGACGGCGGCACCACATCGTCCACCAGCCCCAGTTTTTTGGCTTGTTTGGCCCGGACCTGCTTGCCGGTCAGCATCAGATCCAGCGCCTTGGCCACACCGATAAGGCGCGGCAGACGCTGGGTACCGCCAGAGCCCGGCAGCAGGCCGAGCTGCACTTCCGGCAATCCCAGCACAGATTTTCCGTGATCGGTCACCACCCGACCATGGCAGGCCAGCGCCAGCTCCAGCCCGCCACCGAGGCAGGGGCCGTGAATGGCGGCGATCACCGGAATGGTCAGCCCCTCGATCTCGGCAAAGATCTCCTGCCCTTCTCGCGACAGGGTCTCGGCATCCTTGGCACTGGTGCAGGCGGCCAGCATGGTGATATCAGCGCCGGCGATGAAGGAATCCTTCTTGCCGGAGGTGATCACCAGACCGATCAAATCCTTGTTGCGTTTCACTTCGGCCAGCACGGTGCGGATCTCCTCGACAAAGGCGGCCTTCAGGGTATTCATGCTCTCGCCCGGCACATCCATGGTGAGGATGCCGATGCCATCTTTGCGAACATCCAGGGAAAAAGTCTTAACGCTCATCATTCAACCTCCAACACCATAGCCACGCCCAATCCACCCGCCGCACAGGCGGTGTTGAGCCCCAGTCCCCCACCGCGACGACGCAGCTCGTGCAGGGTCTGGGTGATCATCCGCGCACCGGTCGCGGCAAAGGGGTGGCCATAGGCCAGCGAACCACCGAGGACGTTGAACTTCTCCATGTCCACCTCGCCGATGGCCTGATCGCGACCCAGCTTGTCACGGGCAAACTCGTGGCTTGCGAACATCTTGAGGTTGGCCAGAGTCTGGGCGGCAAAGGCTTCGTGCATGTCGATCAGGGTCAGATCGCTGAGCGTGATGCCGGCTCTGTCCAGCGCCAGCGGCGTAGCGTAGGAGGGCCCCATCAGCATGTCTTGCCACACATCAATGGCCGAGAAGGCGAAGCTGCGGATATAACCAAGCGGCTCGAGGCCCAGCTCTTTCGCCCGACCTTCCCGCATCAGCAACACGGCAGCGGCGCCATCGGTCAGCGGCGTGGCGTTGGCTGCAGTGACTGTGCCATGAACCCGGTCAAACACCGGTTTGAGCTTGGCGTAGCTCGCGAGATCCGAGCTTTCACGGATATTGTTGTCCCGCTCCAGCGGTGACTTGTAAGGCGGTACATGGGCAGTAAACACCTCGCCGCTGAGCTTGCCATCAGCCCAAGCCTGCGCGGCCAGGGTGTGGGAGCGATGAGCCAGCGCATCTTGCGCCTCGCGGCTGATCTGGTGACTCTTGGCCATCTGCTCAGCGGTCTGTCCCATGGAGAGACCGGTCGAATATTCCGCCACAGCGGGCGGCACCGGCAGCAGATCCTTGACCCTCAATGTCCGCAGAATATTGAAGCGCTGCTGCAGATTGCGCGCCTTGTTGAGATCCACCAGAGCGCGGGCCAGCTTCTTACTCACCCCGATGGGCAGCACGGAGGAGGAGTCCGCACCACCGGCGATGGCGATGTCTACGGTACCGGCCATGATGGATTCGGTGACGTTGGCCACCGCCTGAAAACTGGTGGCGCAAGCGCGGGAGACGCTATAGGCATCGGTATTGACGCTCATGCCGGTACCGAGCACGATCTCGCGGGCAATGTTGGGGGCTTCCGGCATCTGTACCACCTGACCAAACACCAGCTGGTCGATAAGCTTGGGATCGAGATCGGTACGGGCGAGCATCTCGCTCACCACCAGTTTGCCGAGATCGACTGCAGGCACGCCATGAAAGGCGGTAGCCTGCTTGGCAAAGGGGGTACGCAGCCCCGCCACGACGGCAATCCGTTCGCCCTGGCGAGTCGTCAGTTTCAATGGCTGTTTCATCCTGGCTCCTTGGTTTAAAAGGCAGAGGTCTGACCTCATTGCGCCACATCTTAACAATCCAATCACAAGTTTCATACAGCTGATTGAAACTAAATTAAGCACGGCAAGGCCCCTTTACTCGCCCTTGGGGAGCAACTGGAGTATAAAAAGATCAACTTCCATAAAAACAACGGGTTTATCGCATGGCAGCGGCCGAGTTCAGAGCACTTAGGGACTATCTTGGCAGTCAGATCCTGGGGCAGGAGGAGCTAATAGAAGGGCTCCTGATTGCCCTGTTATGTGAAGGACATGTGTTAATCGAAGGGGCTCCCGGGCTGGCCAAAACCCGCGCCGTCAAGGCGCTCGCTGGCGCCGTCGAAGGGCGCTTTGCCCGTATCCAGTTTACCCCCGACCTGCTTCCCGCCGATCTCACCGGCAGCGAGGTGTTTCACCCGCAGGATGCCAGTTTTGTTTTCCAGCCAGGCCCCCTCTTCAACCATCTGGTGCTGGCAGACGAGATCAACCGGGCGCCAGCCAAGGTACAATCAGCGCTGCTGGAAGCCATGGCCGAACACCAGATCACAGTGGGCAAAAAGAGCTGGCGGCTGCCACCTCTCTTTATGGTCGCCGCCACCCAGAATCCTATCGAGCAGGAGGGAACCTATCCCCTGCCGGAGGCGCAGCTCGACCGCTTTCTACTCAAGTTAATGGTGGATTACCCGAGCCCCACCATGGAGCTCGCCATCTTGCAGCTCAACGCCAGCGGCGAACAACTTGGCGCGGCGCCAGTGACCCTGAGTCAGACCACCTTGCAGCGTGCGCGCAACGAGGTGCTGGCGGTGACCATGCAAAGCCGACTGGAGCACTATCTGGTGGAGCTGGTCTGCGCCACCCGCCCGGCCAGCGGCCTTTGTCCTGCCCTTGAGCCATTGATTGCCGTGGGGGCCAGTCCTCGGGCTACGCTGGGGCTGGCTCGCTCCGCCCGCGCCCGCGCCTGGCTCGCCGGACGTGATTATGTGCTGCCTGAAGATATCCAACTGCAAGCCTATCCGGTGCTGCGCCACCGCCTTATACCCAGCTATCAGGCACTGGCCGACAATCTGGATAACGACATCCTGATCGCCCAACTGCTGGATCAGGTGCCATGCCCCTAGATCCCGGTCTGCATCCCGACATCGCCCTGTCGCTGTCACAACTGCTCAATATCCGTCTCTGGGCCAAGGCCAGGAAGCCACCTCACGCAGGCAGAAGCAGCAGCGAACGCGGCAAACCGGGTCGCTCTCCCGGACTCACGTTTCGGGAGCTGCGCGCCTATCAGGCTGGTGACGAGGTACGCCATATCGACTGGCGAGTGACCGCACGCTTCGGTCGTCCCTATACCCGCCTCTATAGCGAGGAGCTCGATCAGGCGCACTGGCTGCTGCTCGATCTCTCTCCCGCCATGTATTTCGGCTCCACGCTGCAGCTCAAGGCGCGTCTGGGGTGCGAGCTGGCAGCAGCCTTGATCTGGCAAGGGGGGAAGCAGCACAACACCCTGATCTGCCACGGGCTTATCCCCCATCACCAGAGCCAGCGCGGCAGCGTGCTGCCCCTGCTCGAATCCCTCTGCCATCACTATCAGCAAGGGCTGGCCCGCCGGGCGCTTTCTCACTCACTGGCCGATACCTTGTCCGGCGTGAAGCTGCCTCACGGTGCCAAGCTGACGATCATCACCGATCACAGACCTTGCGAGTCGGCGCTCTGTCAGCAATTGCAACTGCTCTCCCGCCGCCACGATATTCACTATTGGCAGATCCGTGACCCCCTCGAGGCAGCCCTTCCCACCGACGGCCAGCTGCCAGTGGCCATCGATCGACCAAGGCAGCACTATCAGGGCTGGCTGGATGGGGGCCATGCCGGTTTCTCCCGCCGCTACCGGCAAGCCGCAGAGCAGCAGCTGGCCCACGGCAAGCAGCAGTTGCTGCCGCTGGTGCAGCGCCTCTACCTGCTCGATAACAGCCAGACGCTGCAACAACAGTGGCAGGAGGGGTTATGTCATCAGGGATGATCTCGCCCGCCGAACTCGACAGCGCCAGTCCCGCCTCCGAGGCCATCACCCCGCCGCTGGCCGCCCTGATGCGAGACATTCACCCGGGGCCGGATCTGATTGAACAGAGTCTTGACCCCAGAGTGCAGGCGCTATTGTGGCTATTGATCACAGGTCTATTGCTGCTGCTGATCATCCTGATTGCCCGCAGGGTGATACGTTACCGCCGCTGGTGTCGTCAGCTGGAGGGAGATCCGGCACTGCTGGTGGCACGCATACAGGAGGCCCTGCGTCATGAAGTACTGCAACGCTGGCCCGAGGCGCGCCAGCTTCAGGGAGAGGCGTGGCTCGCCTTCGTCGATCGTCACGGCGGCAGCGATTTTAGCCAGTTCTCGTCTCACTGGAGCAGTTGGCTCTATGGCAGCCAGAACCCGACTCGCGAGCAGTGCGAACAACTTCGGCAACATTATCGCCGCTGGGGTCAGACCCTCTTCTTGCAATGCTCTCCCCGCTCGGGGCGTAAAACCGCGCGGAGACATTCATGATCCTGGCCTGGCCCTGGTTTGCGCTGGCGCTGGTGCTGCCCTTGCTGGTGCGCTTCGGCTTGCCGCCCCTGCGCCGCGGCTATCTGGCTCACCCCGGGTTTGCGCTGCTGCGTCCTCAGGCCGGATTACCGCTCTGGCGCGCCATGCTGCTCTGGTGCGCCCTTATCCTCGCCCTCTGCCGCCCCCAGTGGTGGGGGGAACCGGTGATCAAATATGAGGGGAGTCGGGATCTGCTGCTGGCGGTGGATCTGTCAGACAGCATGCGCACCCCGGATATGCTCGACAACGGCGAACAACAAGCGCGGCTGACGGCGGTGCGTCAGCAGATCAAGGCGCTGATCGCCAAACGGGCCGGAGACAGAGTGGGCCTCATCGTCTTTGCCGATCACGCCTATCTGCTCTCTCCCCTCACTCAGGAGATCCCGGCGCTGTTGACCTTGAGCGACGAGCTCGATTTTGATCTGGTCGGCCGAACCACCGCCCTTGGCGAGGCGATCCAGCTGGCACGTCAGCATGGGGATCCTGGTCGCCCCACCGCCCTGCTGCTGGTCACTGATGGCCGCAATACCGCAGGCAATGCCGACCCGCTGCAGGAGGCCAAACTCGCCGCGGCGCAGGGAATACGGATCTACACGCTGGGAGTCGGGGCCGATCCCGATACCTTTATCCAACCCTATGATGAGGCAGGCAGCGGTCAGGCCGATCCCAGCAGCGAACTGGACGAGCCGCTCCTGAAAGAGCTGGCACAGACAGGCCAAGGGCGTTACTTTCGGGCACGCACCCAGAGCGATCTCGATGCCATCAACGCGACTCTCAATGCCCTTGAACCTGCCCCCATGCCGATTGCCCAGTACCAGCCGGTGATCGAGCTCTACCCCTGGCCGTTGGCACTGCTTTGTGGCTTGTTGCTTCTGCCGTCAGGACACGGCAGGCTAGAGTTTCGCATGGTGCGTAGCTGGCTGACACGAGGTGCACGCAGATGGATCTGATCTTGCTCCGCCCCCTGTGGCTGATCGCACTCATCCCCTGGCTTTGGCAAGGGTGGCGCCGTCGTCGCCAGCCCCCGCTGCTCGCACCTGCGATGCAGGCTTATCTGCTGCCAGCATCCCATCCTCAACGTCCCTGGCTCTGGCTGGCAACCCTGCCCGTCATTTTGGCCCTGAGTGGACCGGCACTGCGCGGTGAGCTGCAACAGCAGCCTGCAGCACCGCTAGATATCTGGCTACTGGACTTGTCACGCTCGATGACCGCCACCGATCTCAAACCGGATCGGGCGACCCGGGTCAGATGGCAGTTGCAGCAGTTGTTGAGCCACACCAAGGGTGAACGCATTGCGCTGATCCTCTACGCAGGCGATGCCTACCTCGCCATGCCGCCAACCCGGGATCATCAGGCCCTTTCGCTGCTACTGCCCGACTTGCGCCCCGATATCATGCCGTTGCAGGGCAGCAACCCGGCACGGGCGGTGGAACTTGCCATGAAGCAGCTGGCCCCTGGAGAACAAGCGCGTCTGCTGCTGATCACCGACGACCTCACCCAGAATCAGATGACCCAAATCGCCGCCCTGTGGCCCTGCCAGCAACGCCTTCTTTGCCGCGACACCCAGTCGGCACGCCTCGATATTCTGCTTGCCAGCAGTGGTCAACCGGCCCCCATGTCCGCCATTCCGGCCAATGAGTTGGGGTTTGCCAGCCGCATGCCCGCGCAGTTGCCCGCCCCCGATAGTCAGGCCATTGCCGCACTGGCCAATCGCCTCGGCGGTGAGCTGCAATGGCTGGGTAGCGATGTCCCCCACTTTGCACCGCTGCCCACCACCACCTCGGCCCTCACCCCAGCACCACTGGATCTTGGCCCCTGGCTGCTGATCCCGTTATTACCATTCGCATTATTGGCCAGAGTCGGCGCCCGACTGATGGTGGCGCTGATGCTGGGGTGGCAACTGCTTGCGCCGCAAGATCTACAAGCTGCTGAGAGGGGCGAGCTGCAAGCGATGCAGGATTATCAACAGGGAAATTTTCAACAGGCCGCCCGCACTTTCGACGATCCGATCTGGCGCGGCAACGCCTGGTATCGGGCTGGTGCCTACCGACAAGCCATCGCAGCCTATCAGGAAGCGACGAGCGCCACCGCCCACTACAACCGCGGCAATGCCCTGCTGCAACTGGGGGAGTTTGCGGCCGCCAAGGAGGCCTATCTGGCGGCCCTGGCACTGGATCCCGGCCATGAAGATGCGCTCTATAACCTCTCTCTGTTACAGGGTGGAGCGACCGCCGCTCCCGATACCAGCAATAGCAAACAGCCCGAACCATCGGCAGCTCAGCAGGCAGCAGCAATGCCCTTGCCACCCTCTCCCCCAGTGTTGCTGCTGGAGCAGCGACTGCGCAAAGAGGCGCTGCGCAGAGACCTTATCAAGGTGGAGGAGCCCTGGTGACGCAGGCTGGATGGGGGCTGTTGCTCGCACTCGCGAGTCAACTTTGCTGGGCTTTGCCCCCTAGGGCAGAGCTGCTGCCGGGGGCTGACCCCAGCGATTGGCTGCTGATCATCGAAGCGGATGGCGAGCGCCAGAGCAACGAACTGGAGATCACCCCATTACTGCGCCAGTTTGCAGTAGGCAGAGTGACCATGAGCCGGGTCACGACCCCGGTACAACAACTGACTCGCTGGCAGATCCCGCTGCACCAGAGCAACTCCCCCGCAAATACAGAGGTGGTGATTGCCCCGCTCAAGCTGGGAAATGAGTTCACCCCCTCGCTCACCCTACTATTGAGAGAGGTGAAAACAGCGGCGCTGCCACAGCCCGAGGCACCCTCGCCCCTTGAGATGCAGGCCAACCTTGATCATCAGGGCCCGCTCTATCCCGGCCAGCCGGTGATCTACCGGCTGACACTGTGGCTGCCTACCAGCATGCAAAACCCGGCCCTGAGCGAGCTCAGCTCTGCCCACTTCACTATCCGTCGCCTCGGTAGCGACGAGTGGATCGCCCCCGCTCAGGCTGGTCTGCCCGGCAGGCTCACCCGCAGCTGGCTTATTCAGGCAAAAGCGCCGGGACTCTGGTACCTCGACTCACCCCGCTTGCAGGGGCAGCTCACGCCGCAAGGGGGCAAGCCGCAAAAACTCTCGGCCCGTGCGGCACCACTCGAGGTGAGGGTCGACAAAGCCCCCGCCACACCGGTGGCCACCCGGCTGACCCTGAGTCAACGGCTTGAACCGGCCTCCACGGGGGAAGTGGGTGAACCGCTGATCCGTATCCTCACCCTGACCATGGAAAATGGTGACAGCGGCCAGATCCAGCTTGCCCCCCTGATGGCCCATCAACTGCCAAACGGCATACAGGCACATCCCGATGGCGAGCAACAGCAGGAGCGTTACCGAGATGGCAAGCTGCTGTTTGAGCGACAGTGGCGCCAGACTCTGGTTGCGGAGCAGAGCGGTGACTACCAGCTTCCCCCCATTGATCAGCCCTGGTTTAATACCCAAAGTGGCCGGATTGAACAGGCCAGCCTCCCTGCCATCACGCTGACGTTTCAGACAACGACAAATCGGCAACCTGATCAGCAGACATCGCAGGTGGCACTGCGAGAGAGCCTTTGGTGGGTCGTGCTGGCGGTGGCGCTGCGTACGCTATGGCGCCACTGGCCCCGCTGGCGCGCCTTCTATCAACTGCAACGAGCCCTTGCCCAACACCAGCCGGATGCCAGTCGCAAGGCACTGATCCGATGGGCGACCATGCGCTGGCAGGTCTCCTATTATCAATTAGGCCAGTTGCCTGACGCTGGGCATAATCGGCTCGGCAACGCGCTCGCCGCACTCGAGCGAGCCTGTTTTGCACGGCCCTCTTCTGGCCCGCCCATCGAGTGGCGCGCTCTGGCGCGTACCCTCAGGGCTGATGAAACGGCCGGTATTGCGCACCTGATTTACCTGCTGGCGCACGGGAGTTCCCGCTCCCGCCGCCACGCCCCCTGACAAGGATTGCCCTATGGCACTGCTGTTTTTTAGAAAAAAACGTGCTCAGCAGCATATTGGTGGAAATGATCCGGCCACTTCGCCGGTCTCTGATCCCATGGCTGACAAACAAACCAAATTTGAAGCATTGGTTCATGCGCTGCATGGCGATCTCTACCGGTATGCCTACTGGCTGACCCGGGATCCCAACGTGGCGGAAGATCTGGTGCAAGAGACCTTTCTGCGTGCCTGGAAGGCTATCGACACCCTGCAGGATGACAAGGCGGCCAAGGGGTGGCTGATCACCATCCTCAGACGGGAGAACGCCCGCCGCTTTGAACGTAAACAGCTGGAGCTGGTGGATCTCGACGATCACCCTCAGCCCCAGCACGATGCGCTGCACAGCGAACAGGAAATGGAGAACGAGTGGTTGCACCGTCACATCGCCCGGTTACCCGAGGAGTATCAGGAGCCACTGCTGCTGCAAGTCGTGGGAGGATTCAGTTGTGAGGAGATTGCCGAGATGCTCGGCCTCAACAAGAACACCGTTATGACCCGCCTGTTTCGCGCCCGCAACCAGATCAAGGAGGCGATGGAGCAGAAGAACCAAGCAAGAGGACACGGACATGGATGAACTCGAATTTCGCCGCAACGCCATGATCCAGCCCAACGATCAACAACCGGACTTTCTCAGAACCGCTGACGCCAGCCAGGCCAATCGGAACTATCTCGACGAGATGAAGCAGTTCGACAGAACCCTCAAGCGCGCCATGCAGGTAGAGGTTCCCGCCGGACTGGCCGAGCGGATCCTGCTCAGGCAAGCCATGCAGCAAGACAGTGACGCGCCAGATGATTTGCCGCCATCCCGCCCCCTTGGCACGGCGCCGGTCAAGATCCGGACATCGACATCCTGGCGCCAGATCGCCCTGGCTGCATCGGTCGCCTTCCTGCTGGGAATGAGCACCCGCTGGATCACGCTGCCAGAAACGGCTCCTGCGGCCCTCTCCCTCGCACAGGTGGCGATGGCTCATGTCTATGGCGAAGAACCCTTTATTGAAGGTGTCGATGAGCAGGTCAATCTGCATAACATCAATGCCAAGATGGAGAAGTATGGCGCCACCTTAAGCGGGATGGATGGGCTCAAAGTGACCTATGTCAATCACTGCTCGTTTTATCAGGGTCCGGCCTTGCACATGGTGATCCAGGGAAAGATGGGGCCAGTCACCCTCTTTTTAGTGCCCAAACATGTTCCATTAACCCTGCAACAGGCCACCTTTGAAGATGGCACCCTCAAAGGGGAGATTGTCCAGCTCAAAGGCGCCAATATGGTACTGATTGGCGAGATGAAAGAGCCACTTGCCCCCGTTGCCAACGCCCTGCAGTCACGTCTGCAGTGGGACATTTAACATCGCCGGTTAACAACCTCAGATCCATCCTCAATAGCAGGCGGCGGTCACGAGCCGCTGCCTGTTCTCCCCCTGATTACTCCTCTTTGTCACTCATTTGCCTCAAGATTTCGAAAGATTGACAAAATTATTTTTGTGACGGAGATCGGCAATCCAGGTCAATAATCCACCTTTAGACCCTCAAAATGATGAATTAAACAGCAGGTTAAAACAAATGATTAACACATCGATCACTTTTATGTATTCTGCTGTCACTGGTCTGATTTCTTACCTCCTACCAGATCCATAGAATCACGCCAGAATTGATTGGGAAGAAGCTGAAATAAAAACGGATTTTGTCGAGGTTTGCATTGAACGTGCAGCCAATATCGGCAAAAAAATCTGCCTACAAGAGAGAACACCATGACGACAACTATTTTCAAAAAGAGCCTGATTGCCGCCACCATCGCGCTGGCCACCGGTCAAGTCCATGCTGCGGCATTCCAGTTGAACGAGCACTCGGCCTCCGGTCTGGGTCGCGCCTATGCCGGTGAAGCAGCTATCGCCGACAACGCCTCCGTTCTGGCCCGTAACCCGGCTGCCATGACCACCTTCGACAAGATGGCAGTTTCTGTCTCCGGCACCTACATCAAACCGGATGTGGATGTGGAGGGAAAAACTAGTGGTAACCTCACCCTTCCTAACGGGGCTTCAATTCCAAACGTTTTTAATAGTGACGCCTCTGCTTCTGGCATTGCGCCAGCAGCATTTGTTCCGGCCTCTTACTTTATTCAACCGTTAAATGACCAGTGGGCATGGGGTATTGGTCTATTTTCCAACTACGGCCTGTCTACCGAATATGACAAAAATTTTGCGGCCGGCTCGGGCGCTGGTGATACATCCCTTATCACCTTCAATATCAACCCAAACATCGCTTACCGAATTAACGAACAACTCAGCATCGGTGCTGGTATTAACGCTGTTTATGGGGCTGCAGAGCTGAATCGCTTTGCTGGTGTACTTGGTAAACCAACAGGAACTCCTGCAGAGACCTCCGTCGCTCATCTTAAAGGGGATACTTGGGGCTTTGGCTGGAACATCGGTACTCTCTATGAAGTTAACGAAAACCATCGTTTTGCTCTGACTTATCGTTCACAAGTCGATATGAGCTTTGACGGTGACTTTAGTGGCTCCACAACCACAACCAAAGGCGCAACTGTAGATGGTAACTTGAAGCTAGACCTGCCTGCTCAAGCTGAATTTGCCGGTTATCATCGCCTGAACCAACAGTTTGCCGTTCACTACTCTGTTAACTGGACTGACTGGAGTGCTTTCCAAGAATTGAATGCCACAAGCGCCAGTTGTAACTCTCCGGGCAAACCAGGCGTATGTCTTTATAAGCCAGAAAAGTTTAAAGACTCTACTCGCTACTCCATCGGTGGTACCTGGTATATCAATCCGGCTTGGGAAGCGCGTCTGGGCTTCGCCTATGACAACACCCCGATTGAAGCTGAATACCGTAGTTTGAGTATTCCGGACTCAGATCGTATCTGGTATAGCGCTGGCGCCACCTACCATATCAACACCGATATGAGCGTTGACTTTGGCATGGCCTACCTTGATGGCAAGAAGGTCGATGTTAATGAGGGCTTGGTAAGCCACGATGGAACTATCAACAATCCACGCTGGCAGGGTACTTCCCACGGCAACGCCTTCCTGGCCTCAGCCCAGTTCAACATGAAGTTCTGATTATTGATAGAATGGAGAGAGCGCCGCCAGGCGCTCTTTTTTTATCCGCAAAAGCCATTTCAGCGCACACATGTAGCACACACGTGTTTATTTTTCTTTTCTAATCAAGCTATTAGATTGCATCATCCCAGCATTTAATCTTGTTTTATCCAGATACTGGCCATTACCGTTGCCTTACTGGTCATACCATATAAAATCCTGCCTCCATTCATATGACCGATTGAACCTTCGGGTAACAGCAAGGATTTTGCCATGCATCCCATCATCAAACCGTCCGCCATCGCCCTGCTGGTGATCGCGGGTCAGACTCATGCCGCCGGGTTCCAGCTGGCTGAACAGTCCGCTACAGGCCTGGGACGCGCCTTTGCCGGTGAGGCAGCCATCGCGGATAACGCCAGTGTGCTCTCCCGCAATGCAGCAGCCATGACCCGCTTCGATCAGATGGCGCTCTCTGGCGGAGTCATCTATGTCAGTCCTGACGTCAATATTGAAGGTAACACCCGCTTGCCGACCAAAGCCGGTATCGTCACCTCCGATGCCAGTGCACACGATATCGCCGCCGCAGCCTGGGTACCCAACGCCTATCTCATCATTCCACTCAACGAACAGTGGCGACTCGGCTTCTCGGCGACCTCTTACTACGGTCTTGGCGTCAAGATGCCGGATAACTACAGCGCGGGACACTTTGGTAATGTCTCCGATATCAAGACCATGGATCTGGGTACCTCACTCGCCTATCGCATCAATGAGATGTGGTCAATTGGTGCCGGGATCTCTGCTATTCAGGGCGAAGGCGAAGTCGGTGGCACCTTCCCTTCTCGCAACCTGATCGCAAAACATTTGCAAGGGGATGGCTGGGCATGGGGCTGGAATGTCGGCACCTTGCTGGAGTTGTCCGAACAAACCCGAATTGGCCTCTCCTACCGTCACGATGTCACTTTGAGCCTCTCGGGAGATGCTATCGTGGGCCGACCCAATGCAGATGGTTCCGTTACCGAGATCAGAGATACCGGTAGTCTGGATCTGCCGTTGCCAGCGACGGCAGAGTTGGCGGCGTTCCATCAGCTGACTGACAAGCTGGCTTTCCACGGCAGCCTGAACTGGACCAACTGGAGCAAATTCGTTCAGTTGGAAGCTGATCTCAACAATTTGCAGAACATGCACATCAAGGACGAGCACTGGGAAGATAGCTGGCGCTACGCCATCGGTATGACCTATCAGGTCACTCCCAAATGGCAACTGCGCTCCGGTGTGGCCTATGACGCCAGCCCGGTGCCAGCCGATCGTCGTACCATTTCCATCCCGGATGCCGATCGCCTCTGGTACAGCCTGGGAATGGGGTATCAGTTTACGCCCAACCTGACCGTGGATCTGGGGCTGACCCTGATCGATGGCAAAAAGGTGGATGTCACTGAAAAAATGGAGCTGCAACCGGGTAATCCGATGACGACCTCCACCTTCCAGGGCACTTCTGAAGGGGATGCCTGGCTGGCTGGTGCACAATTGAGCTATCTCTTCTAAATTCCTTCCCTGCAAAAAACGCTATGCCAATTATTGCCTTACTCAATAAGGTGAACACTGGCATAGTGTTCTGCAACACCATAAAATCAACCCAGTACCTTTACTGGAGCAAGGCATGTATTCCTACGTAGCAAGACAGCCGATCCTCGACAGAGACCTCAAAACTCATGCCTATGAGCTGCTCTTTCGCGATAGTCTGAATAATGTCTTCCCGAGCATCTCCTCCCAACAGGCAACGTCACGCTTGGTGGTCGAACAGTTCCTGCAACAAAATATCGATCAGCTCTTGGGCGGCCGCCCCTGCTTTATCAACTTCCCCCACTCACTGCTGCTGGAGGGATTGGCAGAGTGCCTGCCGCCCGAAAAAGTGGTGATTGAGATCCTGGAAGATTCCCCACCGGATGATGCCCTGCTGGAAAAGGTGAAACAGCTGCACAAGCTGGGATATCAACTGGCACTCGATGACTTCACCATGTCGCCGGATTGGGAGCGCTTCCTCCCCTTTATCCACATCATCAAGTTTGATCTTCGTGCCACCCCCCTGATGCAGATCAAAGTGTTTATCCAGCGGCATCAGACGCTGGGGCTCACCTATCTGGCAGAAAAAGTAGAGGACAAGGCGGAGTTCGAGCGGGTCAAACAGCTGGGGATCCAGCTGTTCCAGGGCTTTTTCTTCAGCAGACCCGAGATGGTCAAGCAAGCCACCATGGAGCCAGCGCAAGTCGTGGTGATGCAGTTGCTCAACGTGGTCAACGAGGCAGAGCCTGATATCAACAAGATTGAGCAGCTGCTCGGTCAGGATATCTCCCTCTCTCTCAAGCTGTTGCGCTATGTCAACCATCTCAAAGGTCACACCAACCCTATTTCGTCATTTCGCCAGGCTGCCATCTATCTGGGCAACACCCAGCTAAAGCGCTTTGTCTCGCTGGTAGCCGCGACCAGCGCCGGCAAGGGCAAGAGCGCCGAGCTCTACCAGATGTCGATGATCCGAGCCCGATTCTGTGAACTGCTGGCCCACGCACACGCCCCGAGCCAGCAGGCACAACAGGCCTTTATCACCGGTCTCTTCTCCCTGCTGGATGTACTGATGGAGCAGCCGATGGACAAGCTGCTCGGCACTATCCCTCTTATCGACGATATTCGGCTGGCGCTGCTGGAGCGCAAAGGCAATCTGGGTTTCTACCTCGCGTTTTGTGAAGATTACGAGAGCGCCAACTGGTCACGGGTAACGGCCAGAACAGCCCGCCTGGGGCTGAGCGAGGATAAGGTGAGTCACCTCTATCTGGCCGCCACCACCTGGGTCACGGAACAACTGCTGGCGATGGAAGCCACCAATTAATTCGTTTCGTCATTCACTTCGACCGCGATAGCGGTCGCCTCCCCGCCCCCGATACAGAGTGCGGCCACGCCTCGCCGCAAACCCCGTTGCCGCAGCGCGGCAATCAGCGTCACCAGAATGCGCGCGCCACTCGCCCCCAGCGGATGACCAAGCGCACAAGCCCCACCATGCACATTGACCTTGTGATGAGGGATGCCGACCCCGCTCATGGCCAGCATGGTGACCATGGCGAAGGCCTCGTTGATCTCGAATAGATCCACCTCTTCCACCGACCATGCCAGACTCGCCAGCAAGCGTGAAATGGCACCAATGGGTGCAGAGGTAAACTCGGCGGGCAATGCCGCATGGCTCTGATAACCGACGATCCGAGCCATCACAGGTACCTGCCAGGCTTGCGCCGTGGCGCCATCCATCAATATCAGCGCCGCCGCACCGTCCGAGATGGAGCTCGAATTGGCCGCCGTAATAGTGCCCTCCTTGCCAAAGGCAGGCTTCAGGGTAGGGATCTTCTCCGGTCTGCCCTTGCCGGGCTGCTCGTCTTCGGCCAGCAACAAGCGCTCACCGCGATAGACGCTTGTCAGCTCGGACACAAACGCACCGTCGTGCTGCGCATCGCGGGCCCGCTGCAGCGACGCAAGGGCAAACTCATCCATGGCACTGCGTGTCAAACCGGCCTGATCGGCGCTGCGCTGGGCATGTACCCCCATCAGCTGGCCATCATAGGCATCTTGCAAACCGTCGAGGAAGAGGTGGTCCAACACCTTTTGATGCCCCATCCGAAAGCCGCTGCGGGCATTATCCAGCAGATAGGGGGCACGGCTCATGCTCTCCATCCCCCCCGCGACCACCACCCTGTTGTCACCAAGGCGGATGGTATCCGCCGCCAACATCACTGCTTTCATGCCGGATCCGCACACCTTGTTAACCGTGGTAGCAGGCACACTATCTGGCAACCCTGCTTTCAACAACGCTTGCCGGGCTGGCGCTTGCCCCACGCCCGCCGCCAGCACATTGCCCATAAACACTTCATCGACCAGCTCCGGACGCAGCCCGCTTTGCTGTAGTGCCGCCTCAATGGCACAGGCACCCAACTCAGGCGCAGTTACCTCTGCCAATGCCCCCTGAAACGCCCCCATCGGAGTCCGTTTTGCCGCCACAATTGCAATATCCATTTGCCTGCCTCTGTTTGTTACATGGCCATAACATAGGGGTTCTGACGCAATGGAACAAGAGTTGCAGTGCAGTTTACGTTTAGGTAAGGTGCAGACAGGATTTAGTTCGCCAAGAAGTCTGTATGAACAACAAGGATGAAGGACGGCGCTTCAGCATCAGTGAGCTGGCCCGGGAATTTGATATTACGACGCGCAGTATCCGTTTCTACGAGGATCAGGGGTTGCTCAATCCCGCCAGAGAGGGACAGACCCGCATTTACAGCAAGCAGGATCGGGTTCGCCTCAAGCTCACCCTGCGCGGCAAGCGACTCGGGTTCAGCCTCGCCGAGATCCGCGAGTTGTTTGATCTCTATGATGCCGACAAGAGCAGCCGCACCCAGTTACAGACCATGCTGGGACTGGTTGAGGAGAAACGGGAGACACTGCAACAGCAGATGGAAGATATCAGGATGGTGCTGCTGGAGCTGGATGCTGCCGAGCAGCGCTGCCAACAGGCCCTTAGCCAGCTGGGATAACCGCCTTGCTGGCTTATCAGGCAAGTCCTTTCAGCCCGCTCACAAGATGCCAGATAGCAAAAAGCCACTCCTGAGAGTGGCTTTTCTTCAACCTGATGGTTCGCTATTAAACGCGAACGAAGTCCAGGTGGATCAGCTTGTAACGTACCGGGTGACGCTGGATAGCTTTCACTTTTACGTTAACTTCTTCACCGTTGATAACCAGAGTCAGTACAGACTCATAGAATTCCGGCTTCTCTTGAGCCAGGATCATTTTCTTGTGGTCAACAGTGATGGACAGGGCTTCTTTGCCTGCACCGTAAACGATGGCAGGAACTTGGTCAGCTTGACGCAGGCGGCGGCTCGCACCTTTCCCCAGGTCAGAACGGACTTCAGCTTGGAATACGAAAGACATAGTATGTATCTCTTTTGGATGAATTTATGGTGCTAACTGCGACCGGTCAGCACCTCGCAAAACGAGCGCGAATACTACCACGGGCCAAATTCGGATACAAGGTACCGACTCTGCATTTAGCGCCCCTGCTCCAACCGGGCGAATTGCTGCTGACGCTGGGCCGGGCTCAGGGCATCAAACCGCGCTAGGGTCTCGGCGCGCGGGCAGTAGAGTCCCTCCCCCGTTCTGACTCGAATGCTCTTGCCAAGCCGTGGCTGATTCTCTGCCACCAGCGCCAGCAAATAGCTGTAGGTATCGGCTCCCCGGGCGCTGGATAACTGATTCGCTATACGCCACAGGGTCTCCCCTGCGGCGACCTGATGACACACGGTTTGTGGACCGCCGGCCGCAGGAGCCGAGAGGGTAAACATGGCGTCACTGCCTGCGGATAAGCTAGCCGTGTGGCTGGCGAGCGCCATATGGGCGCTCGCTACTCCCTCATCTCCATTGGCACCACTGATCCCCGCTGTGCGAAAGGTCCCCCCCAGCTGAGCGAGCAGAGGTTCGCTCTCGTCGGGGTCGCTGGGCATATCAACACCACCGAACGCGTCTTGAGGTGTACGGAACTCGGCAATAAAGGGCGCGACAGGTTGCGCGTGATAATCAGGGGACCCACTCCCCTGCTGCACAATTGCACCAGCCGCAACAGCCTGCCCGGGGACGACCCCGTAAGCCATCTCGTCGATGCGCCGCAGCCTTGCCAGATAGGTTTTGGAGAGCTGCGCCTCCCCCTCGAACAGATCGAAGGGGGGCACCAACCTGGCTGGAAAGAGGATCTGCCAGCGACCGTGCTTTTGCTTTTGGGCCAGCGGCGGAAACTGATTGCCACGCCAGGCCACAAACATCGCAGGCGGCGTGCGCGCCAGCGGGTAATATTCCGGGTTCAACTGCACCCAGGTTTGTTCCGCGATGGGTTGATAACCGCTGATCACCACCTGCGCCACACTCAACCAGATCCCCAGCATCCTTGCCTCCCTGACTTGCGGTTTGAAGGGGATACCTGACCGGCAACCCATTCTCAGCACCCGCTATCATGCTGTTAAAACAGTTAGATAGCAGCTTAGCACTGAGCGATGGCGTTAAGCACCCGTTTATCGGAGACCGGATAAGGGGTCCCCAGATTCTGGGCAAAGAACGACACCCGCAGCTCCTCGATCATCCAGCGGATATTGGCCACCTCGGCCGGGATCAGCTGGGATTTGGGGATCTTGGCGAGCAGCGCCTTGTACTCGGACTCCACGCTCTGCACCTTGAGCATGTAGACCCGATCCCGGTTGGGATCGATGGCAAGCTTCTCGAGACGCCGCTCGATGGCCCGCAGGTAGCGCAGCAAGTCAGGCAACCGCTGCCAGCCGGTCTCGGTGACAAAGCCCTTGTGAATGAGGTTGCCGAGCTGCTGCTGGATGTCGGACATGGCAAAGGCGGTGTCGAGCTGCATCTTGCCCTTGAGCCGTTTCTTGATCTCATGGGAGAGCGTCAGCACGGCTTCCACCTGCTTGGCCACCTCCACCACCGCATCGTTGAGCTCGGCGCGGACATACTCCTTGAGCGCCTCGAAACCGGCCTCATCCCACGCCATGCCGCCGTGCTGCTCGATGAGCTTGTCACAGCCGCAGGCAATGCAGTCATCGATAAGCTCGGCCACCTTGCCAAACGGGTTGAAATAGAGCCCTAGCTTGGCCTTGTTGGGCAGCTTCTCCTGCAGGTACTTGATGGGAGATGGTACGTTGAGCAGTACCAGCCGACGCTGACCGGCCCACATCAGCTGCTGCTGCACCACCGGGCTCTCCACCAGCTGGATGGCGACCGAATCCTTCTCGTCTACCAGTGCCGGATAGGCTTTCACCTCGAAGCCGCCGCGCTTCTGGCTGTACTCCTGCGGCAGCTCGCCAAAACTCCACAGGGTGAGGCCGGACTGCTCGATATCATCGTCCGCCACCTGAGAGAGGGTCTCCTGTACCTTGCCGCGCAGGGACTCTTTCAATGCCTCCAGATCTTTACCTTCCGCGATAGGCTTGTGCCTATCGTCCACCACCCGGAAGGTGAGTTTCAGGTGATCGGGCACCGCAGCCCAGTCCCAGGATTCACGGGGCACGGTCACGCCGGTCATGCGGCGCAGTTGGCGCTCCATCTCGTCCAAGAGCGGCCCCTGCTCGGGGTTGATACTGGCGAGCAACGCGTCGGCGTAGTTCGGCGCTGGCACGAAGTTCTTGCGCATCGGTTTTGGCATCGACTTGATGAGGGCTACCAACAGCTCGTGACGCAGCCCGGGGATCAGCCACTCGAACCCCTTCACCTCCACCTGATTCAGGAGCGGCAGCGGGATATGCAGGGTCACGCCATCGGCGGCCTCCCCCGGCTCGAACTGATAGGTCAGCTTGAGCTTGAGGCGCCCCTGCTGCCAGAAGTTGGGGTAGTCGAGATCGCTGATGTGGGCCGCATCCCCCTTCATCAGCATCTCTTTCTCGAAGTTGAGCAGCTCGGGATCCCGCTTTTGCGCCTCTTTCCACCACTTGTCGAAGTGACGGGCAGAGATCACCTCCTCCGGCAAACGGGCATCGTAGAAGCGGAACAGATCCTCGTCATCCACCAGAATGTCGCGCCGACGGGATTTGTGCTCCAGCGCCTCCACCTCGGCCAGGAGCTTGCGATTGTCGCTGAAGAAACGGTGGCGGGTCTCGAAATCCCCCTCCACCAGGGCGCGGCGGATAAAGAGCTCGCGGCACAGCGCCGGATCGATACGGCTGAAGTTGATGGTGCGCTCGTTGACCAGTGTCAGGCCATACAGCGTCACCTTCTCCTTGGCCATCACGGCGCCGTTTTTCTTCGACCAGTGGGGGTCGCTGTGGTGCAGCTTGATGAGATGACCCGCCAGCGGCTCTACCCACTCGGGTTCAATCTTGGCGTTGATGCGGGCGTAGAGACGCGAGGTTTCCACCAATTCTGCGGCCATCACCCACTTGGGCGGCTTCTTGAACAGACCCGAGGCCGGGAACAGGTGGAAACGGCCGTTGCGGGCGCCAAGGAACTCGGGCTTTTCCAGATCCTTGTTGCCGATATGGCTCAAGAGACCGGTCAGCAGCGCGCAGTGCACCGTCTTGAAATCTGCCGGTTCATGGTTGGCTTTAAAACCCAGCTCCTTGACCGTCTGGCGCAGCTGGAAATGAATGTCCTGCCATTCGCGCACCCGCAGGTAGGAGAGAAACTCCTTCTGGCACATGCGGCGGAACGGATTGCTGCCGAGCAGATCCTGCTGCTCTTTCAGGTAATTCCACAGATTGACGAAGGCGAAGAAGTCGGAATCCTTGTCCTCAAAGCGCCTGTGCTGTTCGTCGGCGGCCTGTTTTTTCTCCATGGGACGCTCGCGAGGATCCTGAATGCTGAGGGCTGCGGTGATCACCATCGCCTCGCTCAGGCAGCCAGTCTGCGCTGCGCTGATCACCATCTTCGCCAGACGCGGATCAAGGGGGATGCGCGAGAGCTGGCGACCGGTCTCGGTCAGCTGCAACTTGGCTTCGCGCTCGCCGGTGGCGGGCAGCTCACGCACCGCCTCCAGCTCTTTCAAGAGAGTCAGGCCATCCTTGATATGGCGGGACTCTGGTGGCTCGACGAAGGGAAACGCCTCCATGTTGCCAAGGCCGAGCGCCAGCATCTGCAGGATGACGGAGGCCAGGTTGGTACGCAGGATCTCGGGGTCGGTGAAGGCAGGGCGGCCGTTGAAATCCTCCTCCGAGTAGAGGCGGATACAGATGCCGTCCGCCACCCGACCGCAGCGCCCTTTACGCTGGTTGGCACTGGCCTGGGAGACCGGCTCGATGGGCAGGCGCTGCACCTTGGTACGCCAGGAGTAACGACTGATGCGGGCGGTGCCCGGGTCAATGACGTAACGAATGCCCGGCACCGTCAGCGAGGTCTCCGCCACGTTGGTGGCGAGCACGATGCGCCGTCCGGCATGTTGCTGGAACACCTTGTTCTGCTCGGCGTTGGAAAGACGGGCGTAAAGCGGCAGCACCTCGGTATCGCGCAGGTTGAGTTTGCGCAGGGCATCGGCAGTATCGCGGATCTCCCGCTCGCCGTTCATGAAGATAAGGATGTCCCCGAGCCCCTCGCGGGCCAGCTCTTCCACCGCGTCGAAGATGCCCTGCAGTTCGTCGCGCTCTTCCAGCCCTTCGCTCTTGTCACTGACGAGTGGGCGGTAGCGCACCTCCACCGGATAAGTGCGGCCGGAGACCTCGATCACCGGCGCCTTGTTGAAATGGCGGGAGAAACGTTGCGGGTCGATGGTGGCCGAGGTGATGATCACCTTGAGATCGGGGCGCTTGGGCAGCAGTTGCTTGAGATAGCCCAGAATGAAGTCGATATTGAGGCTGCGCTCGTGGGCCTCATCGATGATGATGGTGTCGTACTGGGTGAGCATCCGGTCGTTCTGGATCTCGGCCAGCAGAATACCGTCGGTCATCAGCTTGATGTGGGTCTGCTCGCTCACCTGATCGGTAAAGCGCACCTTGTAACCCACATAGTGGCCAAGCTCGGACTCCATCTCCTCGGCAATACGGGCCGCGACGGTGCGGGCTGCCAAACGGCGTGGCTGGGTGTGGCCGATAAAACCCTTCACTCCGCGCCCGAGCGCCAGACAGATCTTGGGGATCTGGGTGGTTTTGCCCGAGCCTGTTTCCCCTGCAATGATCACCACTTGATGCTCTTGAATGGCCTTGGCGATCTCAGCCTGCTTCTGGCTCACCGGCAGGTTGTCCGGATAAGTCACCTTGGGCACTCCGGCCAGACGGGTTTGATAGCGCACTTCGGCGGCGGCCAAATCAGCGGCGATGGTCTCCAGCACGGCGGCCTGTTTGCCTTCAGGCAGCTTCCTGACCCCGTGCAGACGGCTGGAAAGGCGGCGGGCGTCGAGATTCATGCAGGCAGAGAGACGGCGGCGCAGCGCCTCGATAGAGAGAGACAAGGTACGAATTCCTTAAATAGGTGCCCAAAGGGGCCATATCGATTAGCTGCGAGCGATCCTAAAGAGCGAGCGGGAACGGTGCAAGCCTTAACGTAGCGTTATATATGGGAAGACAGAGAGATTGGCCGATCCTCAAACATGACAAAACAACCATTGTAAGATGGCATAACATGATAAATGGCAGAATATGAAATAGCCAAGGCAAGCCGAAGCTTGCCTTGGGAGAGAGAAAAACAGGATTAACCGTGGGTGTGATGGACAAAACAGGTGGTGAGCTGGGCGTGAATGGCCTGCATGACATTGTGACGATTGATGACCCCGAGCAGACGCCCCTCCTCCACTACCGGATAGATCTTCGGCTTTTGCCCCATCATCATCTCCGCCAGACTCAAAATGCTGGTATCGGGACCCACCGACAACACCTCCTTGCGCATCACATCCTTGACCTGCGCCACCTGTTCGCAGTGATAGGCCTCCTTAAGCAGCACTGCGATGCAATCCTGCTCGGAGATCCAGCCAATCAGATGGCCCTGCCCATCCACCACCGGGCCACCGAGCTGATGACTGTTCAGAAATTTCTCAACCGCAGCTTGCACCATCATGTCGGCAGTGAAGGTGATGGGTCTGCTCTGCATATAATCCTTGGCTTTTAGCGATTCCATATCTGCTCCCCTACGGTAGTCCATCAAGCTGGCGTCTTGTGCGCCGGTACCGGCACCATGCTCGGCTTGTTCCAAGCATAGCTGGCTCGCGGCAGTATGAGTCAGCGGCCAGCCTCTCCCTCAATTGATGGCATGATCCGGCTCGCAATCCGGAATGGCTGCCATCATCATCTGCGGCAAGTGATCGGCCAGCACCGCCACTACAGCGGGATCGACCCGCCCCTGATCCGCCAGTTGCTGCATAAAGGTCAATGCGTCACGGGCAGGCAGACCGCGGCGATAAGGTCTGTCCTGCACCATTGCCTGAAAAATATCGGCGACCCGCAGGATCCGCGCTTCGATCGCCATGGCGGATGCCGGCAGGTGGAACGGATAGCCCTCACCGTCAGGCTCCTCATGGTGATAGGCCGCCCAGCAGGCAATCTCCTCAAACCCTTCGATGTGGCGCAGGATCTGGTAAGTCTCGAAGCTGTGGGTATTGATGATGGCCCGCTCCTCTTTCGTCAGCCTGGCAGGCTTGTCGAGGATCTCGTCCGGCACCCTGAGCTTGCCCAAATCGTGCAGCAAACCGGCGATCTCCAGCATGTCACAATGGATGGCACTGACTCCCATCTGCTCGGCCAATGCCCGAGACAACCTGCTCACACCGAGTGAATGCGTCATCGTGAATGGGCTTTTGGCGTCGACAATGCCGGAGAAGATCTGCGCCAACGCTTTTAGCTCCCCGTTGAAGGTCAGGCAAGGCTCCCGCACCTGCAGCATCTCCAGCATGTAATCATTGATGGAGCGCGCTTCCAGCTGCAGCCAGAATGCCTCAGAGCGAGACGCCTTGAGGAAGGCATCCACCAGCTCGGGGGCAAAGAACTCGTCACGGAAATCCTGCAGGCGTGCGCGGATCTCGTTGGTATGCATCAACAATGAACCATCGCCATAGTAGGGCGCCGCCAACGCATCGCAGCGATCCACTAGAAAGATAAGGTTGGCCTGACGGGCTACATTGGGGTCCACATCGGCCATCTCGCGCAACAGGTGCCAGTGGGTATGGTGATAACGGATAGGCAGGGCCAGCGGGGCCAGCAAACGGAAATCCTTGAGCAGCTGATATCCCACCTCGCAGTGGCGCTGGGAGGACTCCCAATCGAACTCGCTGACCAGATGATGATGGGTGATGGTCGAGGAGACACCGATATCATGCAGCACCCCCAGCTCGAACAGCAGACAGCGCTCGGCCTCACTCATCCCCAGCTCCCGGCTGCACTCGGCTGCCATAATCCCGACCCGTTTACCGTGGGCCACATCGCCAATGCCCACCAGATCCAGCGAGGCTGACAGGGCATACACCACCTGCCTTAGATCCACTTGCAACGAAAAGGGGGCTGCGCCCTGCGCTCTGTCCATGATCCGGGTCCCATGCGATGTTGTCGTATCAAAATGGCGCTGTTTTATGCTTCGCCTTCTATCAACTTAGTCAATAGCCGAGCCTTTTACCTTGTTTTTATAGGCATTTATGACCCGGGCACCTTGAAAAGACAAAGATTACAGCTGGATTTATTTGGCTACTCCCACTCAAGTCATATTTATCCGTTCAAAAATATGCGAGCAGGCTTTTTAAATCTCGCGATGACATTGTGAGCAGTTTTAAAAACTCATATCTAAGCGAAACAATCAATACCCCAACTTTACTTAATTATGACTTAATCAGAATTAAAGAGTGCTCGGTTTGCCAGTAAGAATTTTGAATAAAGGCACACCACAACGCCCATAACTGCCACCACCCCCAGATTAATTAACCGAACTGTGAACTCCATCACCCATTTATTCACCTTGTCGCCATCGATAACGTTAGACACCTCCGCCTTCTGGATACAGCTTCCCATGCTCGCTCGCAGCTCACCCGATAGCTTGCGACCGAAGGGTCGGCGAAAAAATAACGGATAACCAGCGGTTATATTCGCTATAAGGCGACAAGGATAAACGGGATTTATAGATTGAAACTGTTGAAAGCTGATTTCCAAGCTGCGGTTAACTCGGGCTATTCAGGTCATATCACTCTTTGCAGGTCACAACGACAGCGATAAAGGGGAATGTGCCCATCCGGGTATTCCATCCCCTCCAACAGCCTGCACGGGATGATATTTCCACCGCGTTAAACGCACGCAGCTTTCATCGCCCATTTTGTGTACCAATTCACATCAGATTAGGAGTGGAGCCAATAATGGCCATTCAAATAAACAAAATAGCCATGAGCCTTGCCTTAATGGCCACCGCTGGTAGTGCCACAGCAGCCGCCAAGCCCAATATTCTTGCCATCATGGGCGATGACATCGGCTACTGGAACATCAGTGCCTACAACCAGGGGATGATGGGCTACCAGACCCCGAACCTGGACAGGATCGCCAATGAAGGGGCCCTCTTTACCGATCACTACGGTCAGCAATCCTGCACCGCCGGCCGCGCCGCCTTCATTACCGGTGAAGAGCCATTCCGTACCGGTCTGCTGACCATCGGCATGCCCGGATCCACCCACGGCATTCCGGATTGGGCGCCCACCATCGGTGATCTGCTCAAAGAGCAGGGTTACATGACGGCTCAGTTCGGCAAGAACCATTTGGGCGATCAGAACCAGCATCTACCGACCAAGCACGGTTTCGACGAGTTCTTCGGCAACCTCTATCACCTGAACGCGGAAGAGGAACCGGAAACCTACTACTACCCGAAAGATCCGGAGTTCAAGAAGAAGTTCGGCCCACGCGGCGTCATCAAATCTTCTGCCGACGGCAAGATTGAGGATACCGGCCCCATGACCCGCAAGCGCATGGAGCATGCTGACGAAGAGTTCCTCGAGTCTTCGCTGGCGTTCATGGAAAAAGCAGTCAAGGCCAAGAAGCCCTTCTTCATCTGGCACAACGCCACCCGCATGCACGTCTGGACCCGTCTGCAAGAGAAGTATCAGGGTAAATCCGGCGTCAGCATCTATGCCGATGGCATGCTGGAGCACGATGATCAGGTGGGGATCCTGCTCGACAAACTGGACGAGCTGGGGGTCGCCGACAACACCATCGTGATCTACACCACTGACAACGGCGCCGAGACCGTCAGCTGGCCGGATGGCGGCACCACCCCCTTCTATGGCGAAAAAGGCACCACATGGGAAGGCGGGATGCGGGTTCCGCAACTGGTTCGCTGGCCGGGCGTGATCAAGCCAGGCACCAAGGTCAACGCCATGATGGCTCATCAGGACTGGATGCCGACGCTGCTAGCCGCTGCCGGTGTACCGGATGTGAAAGAGAAGCTGGCCAAGGGCTACAAGGCCAACGGCAAACAGTGGCGGGTGAAACTGGACGGTTACAACTTCATGCCGTACCTCGCCGGAAAAGCCGACACCTCCCCGCGCAACTCCATGCTCTACTTCTCCTCAAACGGCGAACTCAACGCCGTGCGCTGGAATGACTTCAAACTGAACTTTGCCACCATGGAGGGCAACATCACCGACGCGGCGCGTGTGACTCCGAACTGGCCGCAGATCATCAACCTGCGCGCTGATCCGTTCGAGAAGGCACCGCATGAGTCAGGCATGTATCTGCGCTGGATGGCAGACAACATGTGGCTGTTCGTACCTGCACAGGGGATCCTGAAAGAGTTCTTCGACACTCTGCCCAACTACCCGATGCAGCAGAGCTTCCAGATGAACCCTGCCAGCATTAGCTCCCAGAGCCTGATGCTCAAGGGCAAACTGGCAGAGCTGGATGCACTCAAACAAAAAGTCGCCACCATCAAGTAAGGCGGTGACTCCAACGCCCATCACTCTCTGGTGGGCGTTTTCAATTTCCAGCCGGCTCGCCCCGTGCCGGCTGGAAATTGAAAACCCGTTGGCCCCTCCTCGCCCTATCTCTGTCTCGTTAAATGTACCCTGTGGAAAACCCTATGAACTCCTTGCAACAACAGATCTCGCAACTCATCGAACAAGTTGGTCACAGTGTGGTCGGCCAGTCCCATGTGATCCGCGCCCTGGTCATCGGCCTGCTGACCAATAGCCACGTGCTCCTTGAAGGTTTGCCAGGCACCGCCAAGACCCGCTCGGTCAAGGCACTGGCAGAAGCCCTTAATACCAGCTTTGGCCGCATTCAGTTCACCCCCGATCTGCTCCCCTCCGATGTGACCGGCACCGAGATGTATCAGGAGCATGACGGAGCCCACCAGTTGCGTTTCCAGCCAGGCCCCATCTTCAACAGCATCGTACTGGCCGATGAAGTGAACCGCGCCCCCGCCAAGGTACAAGCGGCGCTGCTGGAGGCGATGGCCGAAGGCACCGTCACCGTCGGTGACAAGAGCCATCGCTTGCCCGAGCTCTTTATGGTGCTGGCCACCCAGAACCCCATCGAGCAGGAGGGAACCTACCCGCTGCCAGAAGCCCAGATGGACCGTTTTGCCCTCAAGGTCTCGGTCGCCTACCCCGATGATGAGGCAGAGCTTGCCATCATTCGGCTGATGCGGACCGAAGAGCGCGGTACCCGTGAGCAGAACGAGGGGTTAGCCCCCCTCTCCCCTGAACTCATCTTGCAGGCCAGATCAGAGCTCTCGGCCATGACGGTCTCACCGCTGGTGGAGCACTACATCATTGCGCTGGTCATGGCGACCCGACACCCCGATCGCTACCCGGCCACCGGGCTGCCACAGTGGATTGCGGTCGGCGCCAGTCCCCGCGCATCCATTGCTCTGGACAAGTGCGCCCGCGCCTATGCCTGGCTGCAAGGGCGCAACCACGTGCTGCCCGACGATGTGCGCGCCATGGTGCCCAGCGTGCTTGGCCACCGCTTTACCCTCAGCTATGACGCGCTGGCAGATGGGGTGGATCACCAGCAGGTGGTGATGACTCTGCTCGATCACGTCCTCATCGGGTAAGCGATACCATGACACCTCGCTCCTTATCCCATGACAGGCTGACACAGGGCGGGCAACCGCCCAGTGGCGACAACCGCATCCACTGCGACTACCTGACACTGGTACGCCTTCAGGGGCTGGTCGGCCAGTTTTCACTGCTGCCCCGGCTAAACAGCGGCAACCTGCTATGCGGCCGCCACCCGTCACGCTTTCGCGGCCGTGGACTCAACTTTGAAGAGCTGCGCCACTATCAGCAAGGGGATGATATTCGCACCCTGGACTGGAAAGTGACCCTGCGCACCGGCCGCCCTCATGTGCGCAGTTATAGCGAAGAGAAAGATCGTCACGTGATCCTCTGCATTGATCAGCGCAGCAGCATGTTCTTCTCCTCGGTGGAGGTGATGAAGTCGGTGGTGGCCGCCGAAGTCGCCGCCCTGCTCGGCTGGCAAGTACTCAAAGAGAGCGATCGGGTCGGGCTCGCCATTTTGCACTGCGATGGCGTGGCGTGGCTGCGCGGCCAGCGCTCCCGTGGCCACTGGTTGGCAGGACTGCGCCAGCTCTGTGCCGCCAATCATGCTCTCTCGGCCACCAGCCGCGACAGTGAGGCGACCGGTCTGGCCCCCCTGCTGGCGATGCTGGGCCGCCTCAAGTTGAAAAATACCACCCTGATCTTTCTCAGCGACTGGGCCGGCGTCACCGAGGCCGACCTGACCCGCCTCGGTAACTTGCAGCAGCACAACGATGTACTAGCACTGCACATCGCCGATCCCCTCGAGTCGACCCTGTCGACCACAGCCGCTGGCGCCAGCTGGGTAGTCGGCGATGGCCAGTACCAGCTCAATATTGCTCCCCACCAGATCCCTGTGCTGGATCAGGGGCTAGCCCGCCAGCAGCAACTGAAAAAAGAGCAACTGCTGCGACTGATGGCCTTCAAGGGATTGCCGCTTATTACCCTCGACACCGGTGGCCACCACCTCGCCCGCCTCATTACCGCATTGGGAGGAGATCACTGATGAACCACAAGCTGCCCGGCACCTATATGCTGCGCGAATTGCAGGACGTGACCGTCCCCCCCACCATCAGCTGGCAACCGCAAACCGCAGGCTGGCTGCTGCTGGCGCTGAGCCTGGGGGCGCTGGCGCTGCTCTGGCTCTATCACCGGGCACAGCGCTGGTGGCAACAGCGTTACCGCCGTGAAGCGCAGGCGGCCCTGCGCACGATCAACTGGTCTGATGCCGGGGCCAGTCTGGCACTGTTTCACCTGATCAAGCAGGTGTTGACCCACCTAGATCCCCGGCACGGCAAGCTGTTTGGCATGGCGTTGCTGCAGACTCTCGATAATGCCATGGCTGATAGGCAGCCCCGTTTTGCGACCGAACTGGGGGAGCGCTGGCTGGTATCGCTGGTCTGTGATCAGGTGGTGTTAAGCGTCAGTGATCAGCTCTGCCTCGTTTCCCTCTGCAACGACTGGCTTGCCCACCACCAGACTCCAATACAAACAGCCTCGTTGGCGACGGAGGCCCATCATGCTTGATGCCGGTCTCGAGTTTGCCCACCCCCACTGTTTCTGGCTACTGCCCCTGCCGTTGCTGGTGTTTCGCCTTATTCCGGCCTATCGCACTCGTCAGAGTGCCATCAAGGTGCCCTTCTTCGATCTGCTGATCGATCTGCTGGATGAACCGCCGCGTGAGGGGGCAACACTACTCAACCCCAGCTGGTGGCAACGGATCGCCCTGATCACCGTTTGGCTACTGGCGGTGGTGGCGCTGGCCAAGCCCACCATCTATGGCCCTCCTCAGGTACGCGAGCGGTTCGGGCGGGATGTGATGATAGTGCTGGATCTCTCCGGCTCCATGGCCGAGACCGACTTCTCCCCCGACCCCGGCAAGTCCCTCAGTCGGCTCGACGCCGCCAAAGAGGTGCTTAAACAATTTGCTGCAACGCGTAAAGGAGATCGACTCGGGCTCATCCTGTTTGGGGATGCCGCCTTTCTCCAGGCGCCGTTTACCGCCGATCTCGACACCTGGCAAACCCTGCTGCAGGAGACCGATGTCGCCATGGCAGGCCAGAGTACCCATCTGGGGGATGCCATCGGTCTGGCAATCAAAGTGTTCAACAACAGTGATCGCCACGGGCAACAAGACCAGAACAGCGCCAAGCGGGAGAAAGTCGCCATCATCCTTACCGATGGCAACGACACCGGCAGTTTTGTCAGCCCGCGGGATGCGGCCCGGGTAGCCGCGGTCAACGGCGTGCGGCTGCATACTATCGCCATGGGGGATCCGGCCACCGTCGGCGAACAGGCACTCGATCTCGATACCCTGCAACAGTTGGCGGCCCTGACCGGCGGCCAGTTGTTTCAGGCTCTTGATGAGGCGCAGCTGACGCGCGCCTATCAGGTGATCGGTGAGCTGGAGCCACAACGCTACGAAAGCACCCGCTTTCAGACTCGCGAAAGCCTGCACCATTACCTCATCGCCGTCAGCGTCTGCCTCTATCTCACTCTCTTTTCCCTGTTGACCCTCAGGCGCTACCGCCTGCGCACTGCTCTCTCAGGAGACACGCCATGATGGATCCCCTCTACTGGCAACAGCTCTGGCTGAATGCCCACTTTCTGCGCCCCTGGTGGCTGCTGGCCTTGCTCCCCCTTGTCGCCATCCTGCTGCTACGCTGGCGCATGGATGAAGCAAACCGCTGGCAACAGCGGCTGCCGCCCCATCTGCGCGAGGCGTTGACGCTGGGGGATACCGGCTGGAAAAAGAACCTGCCCCTCAAGGTGCTGGGGCTGCTGATGGGACTCGCCATCCTGATCTGCGCAGGGCCGACCTGGAGCCGTGAACCCTCCCCCTTTGGCGAAGATCAGGGCGCCCTGCTGATCCTGCTCGATAACAGCGACTCCATGCTGGAAACGGATATCGCCCCCAACCGGTTGACGCGGGCCAAGCAGAAGATCAGCGATCTGCTGGCGACCCGCGATGGCGGGCGCAACGGGCTGGTGGCCTTTGCCGGCTCGGCCCACACCGCCATGCCGCTGACCCGTGACAATGCCGTCTATGACCCTATCCTCGCCGCCATCCGTCCCGAGATCATGCCTAAAGCGGGCAAGCGCACCGAACAGGTGATCCCGCTGCTCACCGAGCTTCTGGCCGATGAGACCGGCAGCACCGTTTTGCTGGTGAGTGATGGCATCAGCCCCTCCGCCATTGCCCCCTTGGCTGACTATTTCCGTGGTCAATCCCGTCAGCTGCTGATCCTGGCCGCTGGCGACCCGGCACTGAGTGGCAAACGCCCGCTGGAGCTTGCCTCATTACGGCGACTGGCCAGTGACAGCGATGGCACCCTGCTCACCATGACGGTAGATAATGGCGACGTAGAGCGCATCAACCGGGGGATTGAACGCAACTTTTTGATCCACAACGACTCCCTGATGCCCTGGCAGGACATGGGTTACTACCTGCTCTTTCCGGTCGTCACCCTGCTGCTGCTCTGGTTTCGCAAAGGCTGGCTGGTGCAGTGGGGTCTGGTGGCAGCCATCAGTCTCTCCCTGTTACAGACGACGCCTGCGCAGGCCACCACCTTCTCGCTGGCGCCCGTAGAGCCGACAGAGCCTGCGATCAATCACTGGGCAAAGGAGCTGAAACAGCAGTGGTTCAACCTCTGGCTCACCCCGGATCAGCAGGGGCAGTGGTACTTCCAGCAAGGTGACTATCTGAAGGCGGCTAAACACTATGAAGATCCCTTCTACAAAGGGGTGGCCTACTACTATGGCGCCGAGTTTGCGCTGGCTCAGTCAGCATTCCTGCAAGCCGACTCAGAACAGGCTCTGCTCTATGCCGGCAATGCCCTCGCCAGACAGCGTGAGTATCTGGCCGCCCGCCGGCTGTTCCGACAACTGGCTGACGAGGCCAGCGACCCGAACGTGCGCCAATCAGCCGCCCACAACTATCAGGTGATGAGCCGGATTGTTGACGAGATCAACCGCGCCAGTCAGAGCCAGACCGGCACGCCGGATGGACCTGATCACTCCAGTGAACTGCCCGATGAAGAGCCACGCAGTGCCGACGGAGCGGAAGAGACCGTGGTTTCATCCCTGATGGCGCGCAAAACCCTGAGCGCAGATCAGATCCTGGCCAATCCGGCGCAGGCCGAAAAGTGGCTGCGCCGGGTGGAGTCTGATCCCGGTGACTTCCTGCAAGCCAAATTCCGCCTCCAGCTACACGCACAGCAAACGGGCGCAACCGCCCGTCCTCGTTCTGCCACCCACAAGGAGCCTACCCATGTGCAACCGGCACAATAAACTCCGCCACTGGCTGTGCAGATATATGGTGACTGCTACCCTGCTCGGGGCCGAGCTGCTCACGGTCGAAGCACAGGCTGCCGAGGCTTCTGATGCGACTGACGCCACTCAGGTAACCCTCAAGAGCTGGCTGAAAGATCAGGGGGGGGAGAAGCGCCCCTATGCCGTCAACCAACAGATCACCCTCTATCTGGAGTTGGCCACCAACCGCTGGTTTACCGCGGGTACCCGCATCGGCCAGTTCGAGCTGCCGGGGGTCATGGTCAAGCAGCGCAGCGAGCTGGCGACCAACTTCACCCAGCGCCGCAATGGCGAGACCTGGTCGCACCAGCGCTGGGAGCTGACGCTTTATCCCCAGCAATCCGGCCAGTTCGAGATCCCCGCCATCGCGGTTCGGGCCACCGTGGCGCGCCCTGAAGGGGGCTCCCGGCAGATCACCCTCACCAGCCACCCTCAGCGTTTTGCCGCCGCTCTGCCCGACCCAGCCCTGACGGTCGGCGGGCGTTGGCTGAGCGCCAGCAATCTCACCCTGAGCCAGCGTTGGCAGCGCTCTGCGGATGACCATGCTGACGGCGAGCTGCGGGTGGGGGATGCTATCACCCGAACTGTTACCGCCAACGGACAGGATACCCTCTCGGTGCTGATCCCGCCGCTGATCACTCCGCTTGCAAGCGATGGGCGGGTACAGGCCTATCCGGCGCAAGCCCGACTGAACGATACCCAGGAGCGGGGGAAGTACCTCTCGACACGGGAAGATCAAACTACCTATATCGTGCAGAGCGGTGGTGAGTTGACCATGCCCGCGCTGGAGCTTGCCTGGTGGAACAGCCAGACTGGCCAGTTGCAGACCCTGACCCTCCCTGGGCAGACCCTGCAAGTGCGCCACACTCCCGCCTCCTGGCTGGCGGCCTACTGGCATCAGTTGCTCGGAGTAGCCGGTGGTGTAGCCCTGCTGGTGCTGGCACTTCTGGCTATGGCCCGTTACTACCGTCACCACCCTCGCCCGCTCGGCTGGCAATATGGGGCCGCCATCTGGTGCAGGCAGTGGGGGGCGGTGCGGGTACTGGCCTATCGCTATCTGCGGGCCAAGAGGGGTTGGCTGGAACTTAGCCGTGTCAGTTCCGATCCGGTTTGGCAGCAACAACAGGCTGTATTCCAGCAAGCTCCCCTTGATCGGGCTGATGCGCTCAGGATGGGCTGGCGCCTTCTGGTGCGCCTGCAAAGGCGACGGGGCACCTGTCTTGGCAACATCCGTTCACGGTTGGGCCACATTGTCGGCTGGCAAGCGGCCCTGCCGGAATTGCCCCCCCTGACTGGCAAACCGACCTCAGCGGATCAATCATCCTGCAACGTAAACAGATAAATAAAGTGCGCCATGCAACAACCAGCCCTGCACTGGTTGTCCCACTTTGCCCACTTCATTACACTGCCAAAGTGGGATACATGCTGGCTGCCACGCCACCTGACTGGCGTGGCAGGTTCTCCCTCCGGCTACCCGGCAGTGCCAAGGCAGTGTGATTTTTCCACGAACATGTAACGAGGCCTCTCTTGTTAGACATCAGAAGTACCGAGCTGAACCTGATCCCGATCTTTGTCGCCATCTACGAAGAGCGCAGCCTCTCCCGGGCGGCGACACGCATGGAGATCAGCCAACCCGCCGTCAGCAAGGCCCTCAAGCGACTGCGGGAGATCTACGGCGATCCTCTGTTTAATCGCAAGGTTGTGGGGATGGAGCCCACCTCGTTTGCCATCGACATCTATCCGGCGATGGCGGCCGCGCTGAAAAACTTCAGCTCGACCCTCTCGACCTCGCGCACCTTCAATCCACGCACTTCCCAGCGAGTCTTTTCCATCGCCTGTGTCAGACTGGTCAGCGCCCAACTGGTCCCGGCGCTGCTGTGCAAGATCCGGGCACACGCCCTAGGTATTTCGCTCGAGGTGCATCCCCTCTTTACCGAGGATATGGAGAGTGACCTGCGGATGCAGCGTTATGATCTCATCATCGACATGACCCAGAGCGGGCGCAGCATGCTCAAGAGCGAGGTGCTCTATGGCGAGCAAGTGAAGGTGGTGTGTGCCAGCAACCACCCGCGACTGGGCAGCAACTTGACGGTGGAGGCCTATTTTACCGAGGAGCATGTGGCGTTGGCCCAGTGGCAGGTCAGAGGCAGCATGATCACCGCCGAGCACCTGCCGCAAATGGCCAACCGCAATATCGTGGTACGGGTGCCGACCGCCATGGAGATGCTGCCCATCATTGCGTGCAGCGAGATCATCGGGGTTTTGCCCACCTCCATCATAAATACCTTTGCCGGCATGTATGATGTGCGGGTACTCCCCTTCCCCTTCGAGGAATCAGTATTCAGCCTGTCAGCCATCTGGCACCCCAGCCGGACCACCGAGGCGGGCCACCGCTGGCTGCGCCAGCAGTTGTTCGAAGTGGTCAGCGAGCTGGGTCTGACCACCTCCATCGTTCAGTCCTAACGGGCATCTCGCACCAGTCGCAATCCCATGTCAGCCATCATCACCGACTGGCTGGCGAAATCACGCCGGAAATTTTCAGACAATTCAGCCTCATAGGCGTAGCTGCCGCCTCGCACCGACTTATGGGCAAGGTGGCTCTTGCTCTCCTGGGCATTGTTCGGGTTCTCTTGAGGACTGTGGCGATAGAAGGTCTCTTCATAGGCATCAGCCACAAACTCCCCCACATTGCCGGTCATGTCGTATAGCCCCAGCTCGTTGGGCTTTTTCAGCCCCACCGGATAGGCGCGATTCTTGGCGTTGCCGCTGTACCAGGCCACTTCATCAATCTGATCGGAGCCGCTGTAACGATAGCCTTTACTCAGCTTGCCCCCCTTGGCTGCATACTCCCACTCAGCTTCGGTGGGCAGGCGGTAGTGAGCGCCGGTCAACTCATTGAGCCTTGTCACAAACAGATTGGCCTGTTGCCAGCTGAGGTTGTTGACCGGTACATCCGGCGCTTGGAAATAGCTGATGGAGGGGCCCATCACCGCCTCGAACAGGGCCTGGGTCACCTCGAATTTTGCCATGTAGAAGCTGTTGAGCGAGACCGCATGCTGCGGCCCTTCGCTCGCTTTGGTGCTAGGGTCGTTGGAGCCCATCTCAAAACGGCCCCCTTCCACCAGCACCATGTCCGCTTCAATCTTCTGTCGCAGCGGCTGGAGCGGCTGGTTGCCCTGTTTGACCGAGAGGGTGCAGCCAGCCACCAGCAGGGTGGTCGCCAGCAACGGAATTGCGCATTTGAACGGTATGATCGTCATAACCTGACCTGTGCAGTAAGAGAAGTGGCAGCCATCACTGGCCAGCGGAAACCGGCGGCGTGCTCGTCTTGCTCGCGCGCTTGCTATTGAGCTCGGCCAGCACCTCGGGGGGCGCTATCTTGCCAAGTTCACTCATGCAGGCGTCGCTCTTTGGGTGATCGTGGCGAAGATAGATATCGCACACTGCATAGAGCTGCTCCGGCGCGCCGGAGATCCGGTAGGCCAGCTCGAACGAGCCGATGGCTTTCTCGAGATCCAGCGGCTCTTGCAGCACCCCGTTGAGATACCAGAAATAGCTGTTATTGCCAGCGAGCTCCGCCGCCTGTGCCATGGTGACTGCCGCTTCGCTCTTCTGATCGAGGCGCACCTGGGTCAGCGCCTTGGCGTAATGGAGGTTGGCATTCTGTGGCAGCGCAAGAATCCCCTTGTTGAGCAAGGCCAGTGCCTCGGCATCCCGTTGCTGGGCCCGCAAGTTGTCAGAGAGACCAAGCCAGATCAGGGGATTATCGGGCTGATTGGCCAGCAGTTGTTCGTAGCTTGCCTGCGCCTTGTCCCACTGCCGGGTCCAGCGATAGAGATCTGCCTGCAACAGCTGCTGCGCAGGGTCCTGCTGCCGAGCGAGATACTCGCTCAACTCCGCCAGCGGCTGGCCAATGGCGCTCAGTTGCCCCTCATTCATGGCGCCATAATCGCGAGCCAGATTGAGGGTAGCGGCGCGGCGAACCTCGGCGCTGCTGTCAGCCAGCAGCGGTGAGAGCAGTCGCCAGCGGTGCGCAAACTGATAGGGATCGGCGGCAATCACCGCCGCTTCGCGCACCAATGCGTGCTCATCACGCAGGCTTCTGGCCACCGCCACCAGACTGTTCTGGTTCGGGTAAGCCGCCAGCTGGCGCAGGGCATCGGCCCGATCCACCACTGGCAGAGAGATATCCTGCGCACTGTAGGCCCACTGCTGGATCTGGGCGGCTGAGGGCACACTGGCCGCCACGGATGCGGTGGGTGCCTTATTCGCTGATGTGGTGACCGGCGGCTCAGGGCTGGCTACCGCCAGCGCTGCGCCAGACAAGGTCATACCAAGGGCCAGCCACAAGGAGCCCATGGTGCCGGAGCGGGCGTGACGGAACTCGTGGCGACTCAACATGCTCTGCATCGCTTATTTCCTCTGACCATGTGTCATGACGCCGTTATTCATCCCCGCATCACGATACTTGCCATGGGCCACCGGATAAGCGGCACGGCGCAGGATATAGGCCATCGACTGATCGATATGGCTGAAAAACTTGTACCAACCGGCACAGAGGTAATTCAGACCTGCCTCCCCTTCGTGGGTACGAATAAAGCGGTTCTTCGGGCACTCCCCATAGCAGGCAAACTGGTAGTCACACTGTTGGCACTGGCGGGTCAGGCTGCGCGATTTGGCAAAGCCGAACGCTTGCTGGTCGGGCGAATACGCCAGCTCACTGAGTGGCTGATGGTGGATATTGCCGATCTTGTACTTGGGATAGACATAGTGATCACAGGCAAACACATCGCCGTTGGGCTCCATCGCCAGCCCCTTGCCGCAGATCTCCCCCAAGGTACAGAGGGGGTTCTTGCGTCCCATCCAGGTCTCGACACTCGCCTCGAAATATTGTACGAAGACCCGTCCCAGATCCCGCTGCACCCACTCATCGAAAATGGTGATGAGAAAATCCCCCCACCCCTCGGCCGAAACGCACCAGGGCTCGACCACCGAATTTTTGTGCCAGGGATTGAGGCGTTTGTCCCCCTGCTTGAGTTGCTCCTGCGGTTGCCAGGTCTGGGGCGCGGTGGTGCGAAAACTCTTCTGCTCGACGATGGGGATAAACTGCATCTGGGGCGACTTCACCTCATCACGCAGGAAGCGATAAACCTCCAGCGCATTCTTGCTGGTGAGGTTGTTGACGCAAGTCAGGGTGGCAAATTTCACCTTGTATTTATGCAGCAACGCCACCGCCGCCATTACCTGATTGAAGGTACCGCGCCCGGCTCGGTTGACCCGATAGGCGTTGTGGAGCAGCTCGGGACCATCAATGCTCAGACCGATGAGAAAGTTGTTGGCGGCCAGAAATTCACACCACTCATCGTTGAGCAGGATGCCGTTGGTCTGCAGGTCGTTGGCAATCACCCCCCCTTGCGGCTGGTATTTGCGCTGCAACTCGACCACTTTGCGAAAATAGTCGAGCCCGAGCAACGTCGGCTCTCCCCCCTGCCAGGAGAAGATGATCTCGGGGGTGTTCTGCCCCTCGATATATTGACGGATATAGGTCTCAAGGGTCTGCTCGTCCATCTGGGGCGAACACCCCTTCTTGTATTCCAGCAGATCCTGCTTGCTGAGGTAGTAGCAGTAGGTGCAGTCGATGTTACACACGGCCCCGATAGGTTTGGCCATCACATGCATCCGCTTGGATGCCTTGCCGTTGAACTGTGGACCCTGAGTAATCACCATAACTGCACCACCTGCAAAATTGCTGTTTTGAGGCCTGCAGTCTAAAGGCTCCCGCTGTCACACGCTGGTTATACCCCTTATAACCAGCGGATATGGGACCAGGCTAACATTCTGATGTCATAAAAAATCATCGCATCCTACGAGATAAATTGGTCGTATAGTCCCGGTGAGCAAGTCAGAAGTGCCTAAGATGTCGGGAGCAACCGCCCAATAAACCGCCACCTGCACGGCTCGCCCTTCGTTCTGCCTGCGCTATGGTTTACCATGCACACAATTGTGGTGCCTGGCACCGCCCACCCAGGCGCTAGCCGCCGTCATCGGATACCTCATCTCGAGCAACATGAGCAAAACAGCACACGCGGGCAACGAGCCAACATTCTACTTTCACGACTACGAAACCTTCGGCATCAGCCCCGCCAAGGACAGGCCATCGCAGTTTGCCGGTATTCGTACCGATGCGGATTTCAACATCATTGGCGAGCCGCTGGTCATTTATTGCAAACCGCCAGCGGACTACCTGCCGGATCCGGAGGCGTGCCTGATTACCGGTATCACGCCGCAAAAGGCGATGAAGGATGGGCTGTGCGAGGCGGATTTCATTCGCCAGATCCACGAGCAGTTCGCCACGCCGAATACCTGTGTGCTTGGCTACAACAGCATCCGCTTCGATGATGAAGTGACCCGCTACACCCTCTATCGCAACTTCTATGACCCCTATGCCTACAGCTGGCAGAACGGCAACTCCCGATGGGATATTCTCGACATGCTGCGGGCCTGCTATGCCCTGCGCCCGGAGGGGATCGAGTGGGCGTTTGACGATGAGGGCAAGCCGAGTTTCCGGCTGGAGAAGCTGACGGTCGCCAACGGCGTCGCCCACGCCAATGCTCACGATGCACTCTCGGACGTGCTGGCCACCATCGAGATGGCCAAGCTGGTGAAAAAAGCCCAACCCAAGCTGTTTGGTTATCTCTTTGATCTGCGTAACAAAAACAAGGTGAAGGCGCTGATTGACGTGGTGACCATGAAGCCGCTGGTGCACGTCTCCGGCATGTTCTCCCCCTGGCAGGGTTGTGCAAGCTGGGTCTCGCCACTTGCCTGGCACCCCACCAACCAGAACGCGGTGATCATGGTGGATCTGACCCGTGACCCCACCCCGCTCATTGAACTCTCCAGCGAGGAGATCCGCGAGCGCCTCTATACCAAAAAAGAGGAGCTGGGGGATCTGGCGGGCATTCCGGTGAAGCTGGTGCACATCAACAAGTGCCCGGTACTGGCGCCGGCCGCCACCCTGACCGCGGAGCGCGCCGACGAGCTCGGCATCGATCGGGAGCAGTGCCGCAAGAGCCTGGATCTGCTGCGCGCCCATCCCGAGGTGCGGGAAAAACTGGTGGAAGTGTTCAATCAGGAGTTCGCCGGCAGCAATGAGAGCGACCCCGATACCCAGCTTTACGCCGGATTCTTTGGCCATGGCGACAAGTCCACCATGGATCTGGTGCGTGCCACCCCCGCGGATCTGCTGGGTGAGCGGGAGTTCGCCTTTACCGACTCCCGGCTGCCGGAGATGCTGTTCCGCTACCGCGCCCGCAACTGGCCGCACACCTTGAGCGAAGCGGAGCAGAAACGCTGGCGCCTGCACTGCAGCGACTACTTCAGCCGCCGTCTGCCGGACTATGTGCCCCGTCTCGAGGCGCTGGCCGAGCAGAACCAGAGTAACGAACGGAACTTTGCGATTCTTAAGAGTCTCTACCACTATCTGGAAGATTTATGAGTTGTGAGTAGTTTCACAATAAATCCTTCCCGCCCATCCCCTTCTTCAGGTCATAATGACGAAGGGGATTTCCCCAAAAACCAATATCTTGCAACATCCTGAACGGATGTCTCCCAAGCAAGAGATCTCTTTGGCCGAACGGAAGCCATTTGCTGATGCCTCGTCACCACGCACTGCTCGGATTACTGGCCCTGCTGCCGCTGGCAGCCAACGCCGCATACCGGTTCGATGTGCCGGATTATCTTGCTCGCCTGCCCGAGCAGACCTATCGCATCGTAGAACAGAACTTCAATACCCTTTATCAGCAGACTGATTTCACTCCCCTGATCACCAACAGCTACTTCAACGGTTCCCATCTCTACAAGTTTGTCGGGATACCGCTGGCCATCAGCGCCCAGTCAGGTTTCCAGCTGGAGGTGTTTGGTCAGGTCTATAACCGCGCTTCGCAAGCCTATATGCACCTGAGCGAGGACATGTCCCTTTATCGGGTGATGCGGGTCGATCTGATGGGGAACCCCAATGATCAACTAGCCATCGGTTTTGGTCTGGGGGTGCCCATCACCCCGTTGCTGACCCTCAAGGCGATCGCCTCCGGCAGTGATATCCCGGGCTATGGCTCCGCCAAATACGCCGTCGGTTTTGAGTGGCGTTACTGATAGCCGCTGGTTGAAACAATTCAGGCTCCGTGATGGAGCCTGAATTGTATGTG
Source organism: Aeromonas sp. s13 (assembly GCF_040907905.1). Taxonomy (NCBI): domain Bacteria; kingdom Pseudomonadati; phylum Pseudomonadota; class Gammaproteobacteria; order Aeromonadales; family Aeromonadaceae; genus Aeromonas; species Aeromonas sp. s13. The sequence goes on from NZ_JBFOCS010000079.1 coordinate 50,335, forward strand.
GTGAGGCTGTGATCAGGTGTAGCGGATCACCCGCCCCTCGCCCCCTTGCAGGGTCACGGTTGTGCCGACTGCCTGCCCCTGCCAAAAATCGGTTCCCCCCTCCGGCAGCAGAAACTCCTGTGGTTGCCCCTCCCAATTGAGCAGGCAGAGCAGAGTACCGCCCTCGGGCAGGCTTACTTCGCCGCAGGCAAAGTCCATCGACTCGAAACGGGCAGAGGGTGCCCGAGCGGCGCAGAGCGCCAGCAACTTGCGCAGTTGCGCAGCCTGCTCCTCATCGAGATCTTGCAGCCGATCACCGGCCAGCATCATGCCACCGCTCGCCACCAGTGCAGCCAGATGGAAACTGTATTCAGCTTTACTTGCCTGCTGGCTCGGCAGATCCCGCAGGCAAATGCAGTCGGGGTCGAGGGCCCAGAGCTTGTCATTTTGCCAGGCGCGGCAGAAGGCTTCACGGGCAATCTGGCGATAGCGGTGGCCGTTGCGCTCCACGTCATCGCTCACCCGCATGCCATGCACCAGCCCAAGGCTTGGCCAGATAGGGGCGTTGCAACCGAGCAGGAAAGCCCCTTCACCAGCACCACGCAGAATAGCCGCCATACCGCGCCGATAAGCTTCAACCCGGGTGGCTGCCGGATCGTGGAAACGGCCACCGTGGATTGCGCCCCAGAAGTTGGCATCGAGCTTGAAGTAGTGGATGCCCCACTGCCCGCGCAGGGTGCGGAACACCTGCTCAAGGTGCGCCTGCACCTCGGGGTGGGTGCCGTCCAGCACATACCAGGGGGTGCAGCGCCAGCCGCCATAGGTGACACGCTCGGAGGGGAGCGGCAGGCCGTCATCCCCCTTCACAAACCAGTCGGGGTGATCCTGAAACACCTGTGAACCGGGCTCTGCAATAAAGGGAGCGACCCAGAGAGCGGGCTCGCAGCCAGCCTGTTTGATCTCCGCAGCCAATGACGCCACGCCCTGCTCGAACTTGGCCGAAGGAGTGAGCCAGTCGCCCATCTTGGCCTGATAGCCGTCGTCGATCTGCACATAGCGCAGGGCCGGGAAGCGCTCGGCACGCACCTGCAGGTTCTCGCGAATATCGGCAGCGCTCACCTCGGCGTAGTAGTGATACCAGGAGCACCAGCCGCTCGGGCGCTCACTTACCTTGCCGATCAGCGAGCCGTGCTCGACCTCGATCAGTTGTGCCAGCTCGGCCAGCAGATCCTCGCGCTCCGCCCCTTCGAGGCAGATCAGCGCCTCGCTCTGCCAGTGCTCACCGGCGGCAAGTTTTCGCCCTTCGCAGTTCATCAGGATCTGCAAGCGACCATCGGGATAGAGGCGAAACTCCCCGCCAAAACGGTGGCAGCTGGCAAAGGCGAGCAGCAGCCACCCCTTGCCATGCTCCACCAGCAACAGGTTGTGAATGGTGTGGTAGCCATTGTCATCGGTGATGCGATAGACGCTGGCATCGGGGCAACGGCCGACATGTTGTGGTGATTGCCAACTGCCCATAGTCTGGGCCAGCATCTGGAATCCTTCGCCATAGATGGCGCTCTCCACCGGCAGGCCAAGCTTGCCGTCAAACAGCACCCAGCGGTCAACTGATGTGGCATCAGAACCGGTGTTGTCGAGTCGCACCCGGCACAGGGGCCCTTCCCACTGACGGGTTTGCAGCAGATGGGGTGGCAACGCAGTATCGTTCGCCAGCTGGCGAACTCGGGACAAGAGGGATGTCATCACTACTCCTTGTAGTTCGAAAAGGGTTCTATCAGGCACTTTTCAAAAAATGCCAATCAAATCAGCTTCAAACGAACTGATTTCAGTTGTTATTGTTTTAATGCCGCGACCCGGCCTCTCTGGTAAACTGCGATTTTTCTTCCCAGTCGATGAGGTTCACGTGATCGCGCAACGCGCCTTGCTGTACTTTCGTGACTTTATGGTCATCGTCGCCTGCCTGCTGGCAGGCAAATCCGTGGCAGCCATCCTGCCTTTCGCCTTTCCCGGCAGCATCATCGGCATGCTGCTGCTGTTTGTGCTGCTCTCCCTGCAACTGATCAAGCTGCACTGGGTCGAGCTGGGGGCAGGCTTGCTGCTGCGCCACATGGGCGTTTTGTTCGTGCCGGTTGCGGTCGGACTTGTGGCCTGGCTTGAGCCCCTGCGCCAGTCCTTCGGCGTCATCATGCTCTGCATCGTGCTCGGGATCGTGCTGATCCTCGCCACCGTCGGTCGGCTCTACCAGAGGATGAACAAATGATCTTCTGGCTCGCAATTCCCCTGACCCTGGCGCTCTATTTCGCCACCCGCGCCCTCTATCGACGCCTGCCCTGGCCCATCATCAATCCGGTGCTGGTGCCGACCGCGGTGATCATTGGCCTGCTGCTCTGGCTCGATCTGCCCCTTGAGCAGTACGAGCGCGGCAGCAGCCCCATTACCATGCTGCTGGAGCCCGCCGTGGTGGCGCTGGCGCTGCCGCTCTATCAGCAGGCGCGCCAGATCCAGGCCAAGCTCAAGCCCATCCTAATCTGTACCCTCGCCTCCGTCTTGATCTCGGTGTGCACAACCCTGCTGATCGGTCATTTTATGGGCACAGATCCGGCGCTGCTTGCCTCATTGGCGACCAAATCCATCACCACCCCGCTCGCCATGAGCGTCAGCCAGTCCATCGGCGGCATTCCCGCCATTGCGGCCGCAGTGGTGGTGGTGGTAGGGATTGTCGGTGCCCTGATCGGCTACCCGCTGCTCAAACTGTTCAAAGTGACCGACCCGGAAGCGCAAGGGCTCGCCATGGGGGCCTGTGCCCACGCCATCGGCACCGCCACCTCCGCCGAGAAGGGGATCACCCAGGGCGCCTTTGCATCGCTCGCCATGGTGGTGTGCGGTATCCTCACCGCTGCCGTCGCGCCCCTCCTTTTTGCCATCTATCACTGGCTCACCTGACCGATGATTAACCACCCCGACGGCTCTGCAGCGCTGTCGGGGTGCGACCTGCCGCACAATTTGCACAAGACAAACGTTTCCATTACCATCCCCCTCCGTTTGCCCGTCAGGGCGTGAGCCTGCTCACACATTTACCCGAGCTTGCTCCCTACAATGGCCGCCCAATTGGCCTTTGAGGACACACTATGCATCCCCGTTTTGCCAAGCCATTCGATACCCTCTCTGCCCCGCTCAAAACAGCCGTGCAGCCCATGCTGGATAGTGCCGACTTCAACGCCCGCTTCACGCCGGAGCAAGTCGCCACCCTGAAAGCCGCCACAGGTCTCGATGATCGCGCCCTGCGCCTCGCCCTGTTGCCGCTGGCTGCTGCCTGCTCGGTGGCACCCATCTCCAAGTTTTACGTCGGTGCCATCGCCTGCGGCCTGAGCGGCAGCTGGTACTTCGGCGCCAATATGGAGTTCGCGGGACAAGGTCTGTTCCACTCGGTGCACGCCGAGCAGTCCGCCATCTCCAACGCCTGGCTGGGTGGCGAGACCGGGATCTCTGAAATCACCGTCAACTACACCCCCTGCGGCCACTGCCGTCAGTTCATGAACGAGCTGAGCACCGCCAAGATCCTGAAAGTCTCTCTGCCCGATGACCTGAGTGCCCTGCAATCCTTCCTGCCCCACTCGTTTGGCCCGGCAGATCTCGACATCACGGATGCGCTGATGAGCCCGCAGGATCACGCAGAGCTTCAGCTTCAAAGCGAAGACCCGCTGTGGCAAGCCGCGCTGGCCGCCGCCCGTCAAAGCTACGCCCCCTACAGTCAGGGCTATGCTGCAGTGGCGCTGCAATTTGCCGATGGCCGCATCTTCTCTGGCCGCTACGCCGAGAACGCCGCCTTCAACCCCAGCCTGCCACCGATGCAGATGGCCTGCGCCCATGCGGTGCTTAACGGCGAAGATCTCGCCACCATCCGCCGCGCCGTACTGCTGGAGAATAAAAACGGCCAGATCAGCCAGCGTGACTCCGCCCAGTCCACCCTCAAGGCGCTGGGCTCGGTCGAGCTGGAGTATCAAGCGGTCTGATCCCGGCCTTGCTTCGATAAACGAAAGCCCCCGCACCTTGGTGCGGGGGCTTTTTACTTGGCTGTTTAACCGGGAACTGCTCTTGGTCTTCACAGCTTGGCGCAGTTGATCACCCCGTCTGACCGATTGCTGATCAGACAGGCTTGAGCCGCGCGGTGAAGTGACGCAGCAGCGGCGGCTCGTAGTCAAAGGTGAGCCCGCGAATGTCGCTAGCCCGCGCTTTCACCGCGATCAGGCAGTCGGCCACATAGTCCATATGATCCCGGGTGTAGACCCGACGTGGAATGGTGAGACGCAACAGCTCAAAATCCGCCGCCTCCTGCTTGCCGGTAGCGGGATCGCGCCCCAGCAGCAGGGAGCCTATCTCCACCCCGCGCACGCCCCCTTCCAGATAGAGCTCGCAGGCAAGCGCATGGGCCGGGAACTGCTCGGCCGGAATATGGGGCAGCAGCTTCTTGGCATCCACAAACACCGCATGGCCGCCGGTGGGGGTCTGAATGGGGATACCCGCCTCGGCCAGCCGCTCGCCGAGATAGGCCACCTGACTGATACGATAGGTGAGATACTCCTCATCCATCCCCTCGCGCAGACCGATGGCGAGCGCCGCCATGTCCCGTCCGGCGAGGCCGCCATAGGTGACAAACCCCTCCATTGCCACGCAGCGCACCTGCACCGCGCGGAACAGGTCGAGATCTTCCTTGAAGCAACAGAGCCCGCCGATATTGACCAGCCCGTCCTTCTTGGCCGACATGGTGAAGATGTCCCCCAGCGCGAACATCTGGCGCACTATCTCCTTGATACTGCACTTGGCATAGGCTGGATCCCGCTCCTTGATAAACCAGGCGTTCTCGGCAAAGCGGGCAGCATCGATCACCACCGGAATATGGTGGCGACGGGCCAGCGCCGAGACCGCCTCCATATTGGCCATGGAAACCGGCTGGCCGCCGGCGCTGTTGCAGGTGACCGTGATGATGACACCGGCCACGTTGTCGGCCCCCAGGGTCTCGATGGTGTCGCTCAGGCGAGGGAGATCAAAATCCCCCTTCCAGGCATAAGGTGCCGTGGTGTCGAGGGCCTTCGGGGTGAGCAGGTTGATGGCCCGCGCGCCAGCCAACTCTACGTGGGCCTTGGTGGTGTCAAAGTGGTAGTTGGAGATAAACACCGGCGCCTTGCCCTTGCAGCGCTTGACCAGCTCGGGGAAGAGGATCTGCTCGGCCCCGCGCCCCTGGTGGGTGGGCATCACATGCTGGTAACCAAAAATGTCGCGCACCGTGCGCTCCAGCTCGACGAAGTTGCGGCTGCCCGCATAGGCCTCATCCCCCATCATGATGCCGGCCCACTGGCGATCGGACATGGCACCTGTGCCACTGTCGGTCAGCAGATCGATGTAGACATCCTCGGCCAGCAGCAGGAAGGGATTCCAGCCAGCGGCCTCGAGGGCGGCGCGGCGCTCGGCGCCAGTGGTCTGTTTGATGGGCTCGACCATCTTGATACGAAACGGCTCGGGTATACGACGCATATAAGACTCCTCACCGGCACAAGGCCAGTGTGTTTGAAATTGGAATTGGCAAAGAGGCCGGGGCGATCAGGGTCGTCCGGCTGACAAATTCAAACGGCGGGTGCCGCCAATCAGCGGTGAGGAAAGTCGAAGGTGAGAATGGGATCCCGAGTATACCAGTGGGCAAGCAGGCAAGCTGCCCGGGGCGTAGCTGTCATGATTGGCATCACTCCCCTCCATATCGTTGTAGACAGTCGGTGGCCAATAAGATCCGTTGATGAATGCTGCCAACAGGCAGCCTCGCCACGTTAACGGCTGGTTAATTTGCAAACAAGAGATGCTCTGACAGGCTGTGCGCCCGCTCACAAAGTGCGCATCTGCGCGGCAAACTGGCAGTGAGGTTGATCCGTCCACGCCCCCGGTTCGTTATTCTCCCTACCCACACGCCACATCCCCCATCAGCCAGGGCCGGAAGCCATCATGCATCGCAAACCCCATCTGCCCGAGAAGATCTGCCCCGTCTGCCAACGCCCCTTCAGCTGGCGGCGCAAGTGGGCGCGCAGTTGGGAGGCGGTTCGCTACTGCAGCGAGCGCTGTCGACACGCTCGTCACTGCAGCTGCCAACATAACGGGGAGCCAGTGTGATGGAGCTGCGCCTGATTCTCGGCGATCAGCTGAACGCCGGTCACAGCTGGTTTCGCACCCCGGATCCGGCGGTCTGCTACCTGATGGCGGAGCTGCGCCAAGAGACCGACTACTGCCGCCACCACCGCCAGAAGGTGCTGTCCTTCTTTGCCGCCATGCGCGCCTTAGCGGCGGCCCTTGGCAAGGCGGGCCACCGCGTCTGTTACCTGACCCTTGATGAGAGCACCCACTGGCCCGATTTGCCCGGCTTGCTGGAGGCTCAGCTCGAAGCACATCAGGCCGACAGCTTCGCCTGGCAGAGCCCGGACGAGTGGCGCCTCGCCAACCAGTTGAAAAGCTGGGCGGCTGGTCTTGCCATCCCTGCCACCGAGGTGAATAGCGAACATTTTCTCACCCCCCGCGATGGCTGGCAGCGCTACCCCCACAGCCGGATGGAATTCTTCTACCGCGCCCTGCGCAAGCAATACCAAGTGCTGCTCGATGAGCGCGGCCAACCCCTTGGCGGGCGCTGGAATTTTGATGACGAGAACCGCGCCAAACTGCCGGCTAGCCAGCCAATCCCGACGCCCCTCACCTTTGCCAACGAGGTAAGCGAGATTGATGCCATGCTGACCCGCCACGGGGTCAGCACCATCGGCGAGGCGGATGCCAGCCAACTGCCGTGGCCTATCACAAGACGCCAGAGTCGTGAGCTACTCGCCCATTTTCTCACCCACTGCCTGCCCCACTTTGGCCGCTATCAGGATGCCCTGAGCGAGCGGGGCTGGAGCCTGTTTCACAGCCGACTGTCGTTTTCCCTCAACAGCAAGATGCTCCATCCGCTTGAGGTGATCCGCGCCGCCGAAGCCCACTGGCAGGCCAATCAGGCCACCATCACGTTGGCGCAGGTGGAGGGGTTTATTCGCCAGATCCTCGGCTGGCGCGAGTTTGTCCGTGCCCTCTATTGGGAGAAGATGCCCGACTATCAGCGCACCAATTTTCTCGGTGCCAACCGGCCGCTGCCCGGCTTTTTCTGGAGCGGTGAAACAGACATGGCCTGCGTGCGCCACGCCATTCATCAGTCCCTCGAGCACGCTTACGCCCACCATATCCAGCGGCTGATGGTGACCGGCAACTTTGCCCTGCTGGCGGGGATCCATCCTGACGAGCTGGATCAGTGGTATCTCGGCATCTATGTGGATGCCATCGAGTGGGTCGAGCTGCCCAACACCCGCGGTATGAGCCAGTTTGCCGATGGCGGTCTGATGGGAAGCAAGCCCTACGCCAGCAGCGGCGTCTATCTCGAGCGGATGGGCCACTACTGCAAGGGATGCTACTATCAGGTGAAAGCCCGCCAGGGCGACGGAAGTTGCCCCTTTAACAGCCTCTACTGGCACTTTCTCTGGCGCAATCGGGACAAACTGGGCGGCAATCCCCGCCTTACCCTCCCCTATGCCAACTGGGATGGCCAACCGGCAGCGCAGCAGCAGGCCATTCTGGCAACGGCGGAGCACTATCTGATCCATCTTGAGCTGCTGTAAGCGGACCGTGTTCCCTGACACATGCCCTGACAACAGCGCAGCGATTTACGCTGGCAATCAGGCTCACCATCGCACCAAACACCAGCTTGTGACAGGCAAGCAGACGGAGATCCCAATCCTGCGCAGAGCAGTTGAATATCCTGTGGCGGCTGATTATGGTGGTGGCCACATCAGGAGATCAGTCAAGGAAAGACGATATGGAGATAGTGGTTCTCGGTGGCGGCGTGATCGGGGTAACCAGCGCCTGGTATCTGGCCAAAGCGGGTCACAAAGTAACCCTGCTGGAGCGACAAGGTGGCGTCGCCCTTGAAACCAGCCATGCCAACGCCGGGCAGATATCCCCGGGTTATGCGGCCCCCTGGGCGGCCCCCGGCATTCCCCTCAAGGCCGCCAAATGGATGCTGCAAAAGCATGCCCCCTTCACCGTGCGCCCCACTGCCGACCCCTTCCAGCTGCGCTGGATGCTCAGAATGCTCGCCAACTGCACCCCGACCGCCTACGCCACCAACACGGGGCGCATGGTGCGTCTGGCCGAATACAGCCGCGACTGCATGAAGCGGCTGCGCGACGAGCTGAGCATCGATTACGAAGGGCGCCAGCTCGGCACCCTGCAGCTGTTTCGCAGCCAATCCCAGCTCGATGCCAGTCAGCGCGATATCGAGGTGCTGGAGGAGTATGGCGTCCCTTACCAGTCGCTGGATGCCAGCGGCTGCGAGGCGGCAGAGCCTGCGCTGGCGCGGGTGCGCGGCAAAATCGTCGGCGGCTTGCGTCTGCCCGGCGACGAGACCGGCGACTGCTTCCGCTTCACCAAGGCCCTTGCCCTTGAAGCCGAGAAGCTCGGGGTCAAGTTCGTCTTCAACTGCGACATCGACGAGATTGAGCAAGCCCGCGGCCGCGCCGTGGCGGTACGGGCGGGCGAGCAGCGCTATCGCGCCGATGCCATCGTCTGTGCGCTCGGCAGTTATGCCACCGGTTTTCTGCGGCCGCTGCTGCGCCCGCTCGGGCTGGAGCTGCCGGTCTATCCGGTCAAGGGCTACTCCCTCACCCTGCCGATGATCAATGCCGAGGCCGCCCCGCGCAGCACCGTGCTGGACGAGACCTACAAGGTGGCCATCACCCGTTTTGACGAGCGGATCCGGGTCGGCGGTATGGCGGAACTGTCGGGCTACAACCTCGCCTTGAATCCGAGGCGCCACGACACCCTGGCGATGGTGGTCGGCGATCTCTTCCCCGAGGGGGGCGATATCAGCCAAGCCGAGTTCTGGACCGGCCTGCGCCCCATGACGCCGGACGGCACCCCGCTGGTGGGGCCAAGCCCCATTCCCGGTCTCTGGCTCAATACCGGCCACGGCACATTGGGCTGGACCATGGCGGCCGGCTCGGGTCAGCTGTTGTGCGATCTGATCAACGGCAGCGAGCCCGCCATCAGCGATGAGGGGTTGACCCTCGCCCGTTACGGCTAGACGCTCACACAGTCAGGCTGTTTCACACGCCAACTGCGCCCTCAGACAACAGCAGAGGACGTTCTCAACCGCTTTATTGACAGGCCACCGCCATAAACGGTGGCCTTTTCGTCTGATGTTGACCTTCTTCCTCCCCATCTGCCTGAGCGGTGCTCTGGCTGCCGGTTAATGCAGCAAACGGCACAGAATATTGCGCAATTCGACTTGCGCAAGCCGCCACAATCCGTAATGTGGATAGACGCATTTTTCGCAGCGCATATTTTTTAAATGGCCTGTAAACCGCTTGTAAACAGGCGTCGCCAGACAAGGGGTTACGGGTGTCACCGCGAGTTTCTTTAGCAGCAATCCAGGGTAGGACATTATGAAAAAAGTAGGTTTGGTCGGTTGGCGTGGCATGGTGGGATCGGTTCTGATGAGCCGGATGCAGGAAGAGCAGGATTTCGCCCATATTCAACCCACATTCTTCACCACCTCCCAGGCCGGTGAGGCCGCTCCCAACTTCGGCGTCGATGCCGGTACTCTGCAGGACGCCTTCGATATCGAGGCGCTGGCCAAGCAGGATATCATCATCACCGCGCAAGGCGGCGACTACACCAAGGATGTCTATCCGCGCCTGAAAGCCGCTGGCTGGCAGGGTTACTGGATTGACGCAGCCTCCTCCCTGCGGATGGAGAAAGACGCCGTCATCATTCTCGATCCGGTCAACGGCGACGTCATCGAGCAGGCCCTGAACGATGGCATCAAGACCTTCGTCGGCGGCAACTGCACCGTCAGCCTGATGCTGCTGGCCCTCGGTGGCCTGTTCAAGGCCGATCTGGTGGAGTGGGTGAGCGTGGCCACCTATCAGGCGGCCTCCGGTGGCGGTGCCCGCCATATGCGCGAGCTGGTCACCCAGATGGGGATGCTGCGTGACGAAGTGGCGGTCGAGCTGGCGGATCCCGCCTCCGCCATTCTCGACATCGAGCGCAAGATCACCGAGAAGACCCGCTCCGGCACCCTGCCGGTAGACAACTTCGGCGTACCGCTGGCCGGTGGCCTTATCCCCTGGATCGACACCAAGCTCGACAACGGCCAGAGCCGTGAAGAGTGGAAGGGTCAGGCCGAGACCAACAAGATTTTGGGTATCGAGAACGCCGTCATTCCGGTGGATGGTCTGTGCGTGCGGATCGGTGCCCTGCGCTGCCACAGCCAGGCCTTTACCATCAAGCTGAAAAAGGATGTGCCGCTGGCGGAGATTGAAGCCCTGCTGGCTGCCCACAACGACTGGGTGAAAGTGATCCCCAACGATCGCGATATCACCGCCCGCGAGCTGACTCCGGCTGCCGTCACCGGCACCCTCAGCATTCCGGTGGGTCGTCTGCGCAAACTCAATATGGGCCCTGAGTATCTGGCCGCCTTTACCGTGGGTGACCAACTGCTGTGGGGCGCCGCCGAGCCGCTGCGCCGCATGCTGCGTATCCTGCTGGCGCGCTAAGCCGCCACAGCAGCAGATACAACAAGGGCGGGGAGTCACACTCCCCGCCCTTTTTTATTGCCTGTTTTCGTTACCCGTTTAGCGGGTTCGCAGCCTTGCTGTCACTTAAGCAGGATTCGCTGGCAACCGCTGTAGATCTCGGCCCGCCCGGGGCGGCAAAAACCTACCAGGGTCAGCCCGGTCTGCTCGGCCCGCTCGACCGCAAGCTCGGTAGCAGCCGAGATGGCGAGCAAGATCTCGACCCCGGCGCTGGCGCACTTTTGCACCATCTCGAAACTGGCGCGGCTGGTCACCAGAATGGCACCATCGCGCCGACCCGTGCGGCACAGATGGCCTACCAGCTTGTCCAGCGCAATATGGCGTCCCACATCCTCGCGGATGGCGAGAATGTTGCCCTCACCATCCAGATGCACTGCCGCATGGGTAGCGCCGGTGCGCTGACCCAGCAGCTGGAGCGGGCGCAGCGCGCTCAGCACCTTGTCGATATGCCCTACCGCCAGACGCTGGCTGTCGGGCAAGCTTGGTTGGGTGCGGATCACCTGCTCCAGACTCTCGCTGCCACAGATGCCGCAACCGGTGCGCCCCGCCATGGTGCGCCGCTTCTCTTTGAGGCGATGGACGCAGCGATTGGCCAGGGTGATATGCAGCTCAATCCCCTGACAGCCGTCAATCTGCTCGATATCGTGGATATCGAGCAGGCTGTCGATGATCCCCTCGGATAGCGAGAAGCCGATAGCGAAATCCTCCAGATCGGAGGCGGAACACATCATCACGCTGTGGGCGATGCCGTTGTAGACCAGCGCCACCGGCGTCTCGGAGGGGAGCGCCATTTCGCTGTCGCAGGTCAGTGTATCGGCGCGGTAGTGCACCACCTCGCGATGGATGGCGCAGCGGGCCAGCTCGTTCTGCGCCTCAAGCTCCAGTGCCTCTCTCATGGTGCGACCCCATCTATGATCTCGGGATCTCTGGCCGAGATGCCGAGCCGCTTCATTTTCGAAAGCAAGGTGGTGCGCTTCATGCCGAGGCGGTTGGCCGCCCCCCGCTCGCCAGCGACGATGCCGTTGCAGTCGCGCAGGGCAGCGATGATCGCCTCGCGCTCATCGGTCGGCCCCTCCTCGGCAAAGAGCGGCGTGGCGGGCTCGTCATAGACCAGGGTCTCAATCTTGTGGTAGCCCTTGAGGGGCATCAGCTCATCGGCCGAGAGGTTGAGCACATGGCCGCGGGTCATCACCACGGCGCGCTCGATGACGTTCTCCAGCTCGCGGATATTGCCGTACCAAGGGAGTGACACCAGCATCTTCATGGCATCGGCGGGGATCGAGGTGATGGTGCGGCGCATCCGCTTGGCGATCTTCTTGATAAAGAAATTGACCAGCAGCGGAATATCCTCGCGGCGCTCCCGCAGCGGCGGCAGTTCGATGGGAAAGACGTTGAGGCGGTAGTAGAGATCGCTTCGAAAGCGCTTGTTCTTGACCATGGAGAGCAGATCGCAGTTGGTGGCGGCCACCAGCCGCACATCCACTGCGATGGGGTTGCTGTTGCCCACCCGCTCCAGCTCGTGCTCCTGTAATACCCGCAACAGTTTGGGCTGCAAGTCCAGCGGCATATCCCCCACTTCGTCGAGGAACAGGGTCCCCTTGTGGGCCCGCTCGAAGCGGCCAATCCGCTGGGTCAGGGCGCCGGTAAAGGCTCCCTTCTCGTGGCCAAAGAGGTCGCTCTCGATAAGGCCGGTGGGGATGGCGGCGCAGTTCACCTTCACCATCTCGTGGTCGTGGCGGGCACTCAGGGCGTGAATGGCTTGGGCGATCAGCTCCTTGCCGGTACCGGTCTCACCGAGGATCAGCACGGTACTGTCGCTCTCGGCCACCAGCCGCACCTTCTCCAGCACGTTCGCCATCACGGCGCTCTGGTAGATGATGTGGGGGAACTCCCCCTGCATCTGCGGCTCGTTGATGCGAATGGTCTTCTCTTTGGCGCCGTTGGTGTTGGAGATCTCCTGCTGGGCCTGCACGTTATTCATGGCTATGGCGGTGCGCGCCGCCACCTGCTCCAGCAAGGAGATATCGATATCGGCAAAGAAATCGGCATTGGGGTGGGAGAGGATCAACACCCCCAACAGGTTACCCCGATAGCGCAGCGGCAAAATGCAGGAGCTGTCGGCCTCGGGCGGCAGGATCTGGGAGGTAAAGCGGCAGCGATTGCTGCAGCCGTGGCCGTGTTCGCGATAGACGAAAAACGGCTCGCTGTGGCCAAGGGCACCCTGCAGGCACTTCTTTTCAAAACAGGAGTGATCGATGATGCCCGGCTGCTCGCTCTGGTGCTGATTGACCAGATAGCTCTTGAAGCTGTCGGAGGTGGCGTTGTACTCCGCCAGACACAAGCTGCTGATGCCAAAGTGGTGGTGCAGGATGGCAAACAGGCTCTTGGGCAGCTCGGCGATGCGCACCAGTTTGATCACCGCGTTGGTCACATCCACCAGAATTTTGCAGCTGTCGCGCTCAAGGCGCAGGGAGTTGGCCTGCTCCAGAGTGCGCTCCTTGTCGAGCACGTTCTCCAGCGCAATGGCGATAATGGCCGCCAGCTGGGTCAGCTTGGCGAGGGTCTCCATGGTGAAGCTGTCGAGCTGGGTGTTGATAAACTCGACCCCGCCCAGATGGCTGCGGGCGGTGGTGATGGGGAGCTGGCAGTAGGAGCGCAGCCCCCCGTAGACCCCTTCGCGATCCAGCGCCGGGCAGCGATTCTCAAAGCGGGCGGCAGCGAGAATGATGGCCTGTTCCGGGGTCTCTTTGGTAGGACGGGGGGAGAGGTGCAGCTCTGCCTTGGGGCAGACAAGATGCTTTGGGCCGGAATGTCCCATGAAATAGAAGATGGCCTCCTCGTCCGCACCCATGTTGAGGATCAGGTTGACCCGGGTCACGCCGCCGAAGCTGGCATCTATCTTGTTGAGTTTGTGGATAAAATCATCGAGCGTCACGGCCGACAGGAGGGATTTGGAGAGCAGGAGGAAACCGTCGTCCCAGATGGGAGAGATCTCGTCCAGGGGGATGGCACTCACATTTAGCATTGCGGCCTCACGTTATATCGATTTAGTCACCAGTCAGGCTGTCCATGCCATCGCATCACGACAAGCACCCGTCACCAAAATAAATAGCCGCAGCCCATAAAAGCGGCTGCCAATAAGAAAAGCGGTGACGAAAATTGTCGCATGTTGCAATTCCAGAGTTGTTATTAACGAACGACAACAAAAAGTAACATCGTTATCGGGGGATATATTGGAATGGCGACTCATCATAGATGAGCTCAAATTTCATTACAATCCGATTTAATATATCTGATGGCCATATTTAACCGGTTATTTCATCAGTTCTTGATCTCAATTAAGGCGCCCGAAAAGTGGGCCGCCGTCAACTGTCAGATCTGCCCTTTCCTCTTCGCTGGCTGCGGGTTTCAAGATGGCGTTTTCTGCCCATCCATCGGCAATTTACGAGGTAATGATCCGGCTGTGGCAGCACTTCAGGCCACCGAAGATAAAGAGGGCCGACAAGCTCTGGAAGGCCATCAGCAGCCAGCTGGCGTTGTCGGCAAGCTCAACCGAGACGCACTGGTGAGTGAGGTAGACCAGCAGGGTGATCACCCCCAGCAGCAGGCAGTTGATCAAGGTGGTGGAGATAAACCCGATCAGCCAGGCACTGGAAATACTCAAGGCGGAAAATACGCTGCCCATGGCAAGCCTTGCTGCCATAAAACAGCCGAAAAAACCGAAGCCGAGCAGAAATATCATCTCGTCGCGCCAAATATAGCAACCTATTCCCAGCAATATCGCCGCCAGATAGGTGCCAATATAGAAAATTCCGAATAAGCGACCAATTTCATGTTGCATCATTTATCCCCTGTTTTTGGGTAATAAAAGGGTGCCCGACTCGATAAATCCGAGTCGGGTTCCCTTATTTGTGCAGAACGTCCTTTTTTAGGGCGGGTCAGCCTTTGGCTGCGCTGCGCAATTTCGCCTTGAGCGCGCTGTATTCAGTCTGGACGTACACTTCCGCCTCAGGCTGATTGTCGATGCGCTCGATCTTCACCGCGCAGTACTTGTACTCCGGCGTGTGGGAGACGGGATCGACGTGCTCGATGGTGAGCTCGTTACAGGCCCCGATCCACCACTGGTAGGTCATATAGACCACCCCGGCGTTGACCCGGTCGTTGTAGTTGGCCCGGGTGATCACCTTGCCACGGCGCGACGAGATCCAGACCAGCGCCTGATCCTTCACTCCAAGCTTTTTGGCATCGCTCGGGTGGATCTGCACATAGCCGGGCTCATCGGCCAGGGTTTGCAGCGCCGAGCAGTTGCCGGTCATGGAGCGGCAGGAGTAGTGACCTACCTCGCGCACGGTGGAGAGCACCAGCGGGTACTCCGCACAGGGCTGCTCCAGCGGCGGCCGCCACTCGGAGGCGATCAGCTGACCCTTGCCGCTCGGGGTGGTGAACACGTTCCCCTCGAACAGAGTGCTGGTGCCCGGGTGATCCTCGGTCGGGCAAGGCCACTGCACGCTCTTGAGATCGGCCATCTTGTCGTAGCTGACCCCGGCGTAGAGCGGGCAGAGCGCACGCATCTCGTCCCAGATCTCTTCGGTGTTGTGGTACTCCATGGGATAACCCATGGCGGTCGCCATCAACGAGAAGATGGCCCAGTCCGGCTTCACGTTCTCGGGGGGCGTCACCGCCTTGTAGAAGCGCTGGAAGCCGCGATCTGCCGAGCTGTAGACCCCTTCGTGCTCGCCCCAGCTGGTGGCGGGCAGAATGACGTCGGCCATCTCGGCAGTCTGGGTCATGAAGATATCCTGCACGATCACCAGCTCCATCCCCGCCAAAGTGCGGCGGAACTGACCCAAGTCAGCCTCGGTCTGGGCCGGATCTTCACCGAAGATGTAGAAGGCCTTGCACTTGCCCTCCTCCACCTTGTGGCCAAGCTCCGTCAGGCGATAGCCGGGCTTTTGGGAGAGCGACGCCACGCCCCACGCCTTGGCGAACTTGGCGCTGATCTCGGGATCGGCCACCGACTGATAGCCCGGGAACTGGTGGGGCAGCATCCCCATGTCACAGGTGCCCTGCACGTTATTCTGACCGCGCACCGGCCCGCAACCGGTACCGCGGCGACCGAAGTTGCCGGTCAGCAGCGCCAGACCCGCGAGCCCCTTGACCACGTCCACCGCCTGACCGTACTGGGTCACCCCCATGCCCCACAGGATCATGGAAGCAGGCGACTCGGCATAGGTGCGAATGGCGGCGCGGATATCGGCAGCTTTGAGGCCGGTGATCCCCTCCACATATTCCGGGGTGTACTTGGCCACCGTCGCCTTGAAGGTCTCGAACCCTTCGGTGTAGTTGGCGACAAATGCCTTGTTGTAGAGCCCTTCATTGATCAACACGTTGGCGAAAGCGTTAACCAGCGCCATGTTGGAACCGTTTTTGAGCGGCAGCCACTGATCGGCGATACGGGCGGTCTCCACCATACGGGGATCACACACAATCACCTTGGCCCCGCTTGCCTTCGCCTTGAGGATATGGCGGGCGACGATGGGGTGAGAGTCAGCAGCGTTGTAACCAAACACCAGCAGGCACTTGGTCTCTTGAATTTCGGGAATGGCGTTGCTCATGGCGCCGTTACCTACAGTTGTCTCCAGACCGGAGACTGAGGGTGCGTGTCACACCCTCGCGCAGTGGTCGACGTTGTTCGTCCCAATCACCGCACGGGCAAATTTCTGCATCACATAGTTGGCTTCATTGCCGGGGCCACGGGCAGAGCCGGTGGTCATGATGGCGTCCGGGCCATATTTCGCCTTGATAGCAGAGAGACGGCTGCTGGCGAACTCGATCGCTTCATCCCAGGAGACTGCCTCGAACTTGCCACCGCGCTCGCGGCGGATCATCGGGCTCTTGAGACGGGGGGTCAGCAGGTTGGTGTCGTTCAAAAAATCCCAACCGTAATAGCCCTTGAGGCAGAGCTGCCCCTCGTTGGTCCGGCCGTTGGCGCCTTCGGCCCCCACCACCTTGTCGTTTTCAACCAGCAGGTTGATTTTGCAACCGGTGCCGCAATAGGGGCACACGGTAATGACTTTTTTCATGACTCACACTCTTGTTTGTTAACGAAAAACGGCTCGGCAAGCCCGCTCACACCCGCGCCGGCATCGCCAGCAGTGCCTCGGCACTGGCCAGCTGCTTCTGCCGGTTCAGGTTTTCAAGATGCTCCGGCGTGACCAGCCGCAGCGCCTGGGTCGGACACACCTCGACACAGGCCGGGCCCGCCTCGCGGTGACGGCAGAGATCGCACTTGAGCGCCTGCGCCTTGGTCTGCGGACGCTTGAAGAGCGAATCGGCAGCGGGTGCCACCTCTTTGAGCACCACCGCCATGGCGCCGTAAGGACAGGCCACCACGCAGGACTTGCAGCCGATGCAGCGCTCCTGCAACACCTTGACGCAACCATCCTCGCTGACGATGGCATTGTTGGGGCAGGCCATGGCGCACGGCTTGTCTTCACACTGGCGGCAGAGCACCGGCGTGGTCACCTTGCTGCCCACGATCACCTTCAGGCGCGGCTGAAAGTAGCTGTCCCTGGAGACCAGATGTCCATCCTCGATGGCAAGATGCAGGCCGCCCTCCCGCTCAAGGGTCCCGCTGCAAGACCCTGACTGATGTGAAACGGCGCAGGCCACCTCACAGGTACGACACCCAATACAGAGACTGGGATCTGCAATCACGAAGCTGTTCATAGAGAGGGATCCTAAATGGTTCGTTACACCGGGCCGCCCGCCGACAGGCAAAGAGGCGGCCAGCCCCCCACAAAGCATTTATCAGACCAAAAAGGGCCGAGGGCGCGATAAAAATTTACAACCAACTGAAAATAAAGGAGTAATCAGAAAAGAATACGTGCGACTTGCTGCCCCTGACGAGGGTGACGACGGGCTGGGAAGTGTGATCGACACGACAAAAGTGACGAGCTCGACACCGGCTGACCAACCCCTGCACCGCGTGATGAGCAGGGGATTAAACAACACCATCAAAAAGGATGCCGAGGCCGCTAGTTGTTTGGTTTTACTATCGCCCCAGCTCAGTAGCACCAAGCCAAACCGAACAAAATCCGGCCACATGCAGATCGAATTATTGATACCGAACCAATTTTAGGCTCCTGCCCCTTCACTTTTCTATCCCTCTGGTTAATATGTGCCACTTGGCAACCGGCTCTGTTAGAGCTTTTTCATGATGCGCTAGGTCGAAAGCAATACGAAGGCGGCAGACTGAAATAGGGATCAGAAGCAGGTGTATTGTTTACCAGTATATTGGGATACATATTTATTACATTCGGCTGATAGGAGTTCCCTTGCAAGAGGCAATAACAAAAAAAAGATGCGATTTATGCATTAAATTTAAAAACTGGATCGTTAAAACCCCTTTATATAGGTTGTTATTATGTATGCTAAAACCATTTAAATATATCATAGACCCTTTCAGAACAATAAAAAACTCTAAACTAGAGTTTTTTATTTGGTTTGTTTTTACTATTCTAGCTGGTCAATTAGGTATAGTAGCAAACATAATAATTCGCTACTTTTCATATTCTTTACCTGTATCTCAATCCATTTACCTAGATTCTATTTCAGGTAGTTTTTATACGTACGCGATAGCTATAGCAGCATCTGCATTAGGGCCTTTATTTGCTAATTTTATAAAAAATAAAAAACCAGAATTCACATCAATCAAGATTGTATCAATTATTTTTGTGATGTTTTTTCTTGTTCTCTCCGGTATCATTTACGCGGCAGTACAAATGAAATCATTATCATCAACACCAATTAATTTCAAACTGGTAATTGACTGGCCGCAACTCATCGTTTATATTCTATCAATTTTTATAGGTCTATATACATATTGTCTTTTAAATATTAAACTACCTGAATACCATCACTTAGATGATAATTATAACGAACAAGATGATGCTACAGTTAACGAAGTTGTTTTAGGTAGCAAAAAATTAATGCATGATGGATCAGGAGTGAAACTATAATGAAAGTAAAATATCTTTCAGTAAAACAGCCCATTGGCAACTTCTACCTAACTTCTATAGAAGCCTCCATTCTTGCAAAGTTTGCAGATGCAACTGAGCGTGGACAGGATCCTGACGCCGTTCAACGTGAACAATCAGCTAAAAGAATAAATGAAATTTCTGACTACTGCTCTGACACAGATGCAACATTTCCAACGCCTATCATTATAGCAGTTGATTTATCTGCTGATGTACGAATTGATGAAGACTATATTTATTTCGACGAGAACAGTATTATTGGCGATGTAATTGATGGGCAGCATCGACTCAAAGGGCTTATTAAATCGAACTATATTAGTGACTTTCAGCTTCCAGTTGTTTTTATGTTTGATCTGGAACCTTATCAAAAAGCATATGTTTTCTCTATCATAAATAGTAAACAAACAAGAGTGAACATGTCTTTGATTTACGATCTTTTTGCATTAAGTAAGACTAGGAGCCCATACAAAACTTGCCATGAAATAGCTCGTGCTTTAAACAAAGAACCTGATTCACCTTTTTTCCGCAGACTTAAAATGCTTGGAAAAAAAGAAAAAGATCAAAATGCTGCAACCTTGTCACAAGGTACGTTCATTAAATATTTGCTTGAACTAATTTCAAAAAATCCAGACAAGGATACTCGTGATATTAAACGAGATATTAGTTTAATTGACGATAACAACCTTCCTTTGAGAGGATATTTTATTTCAGAGGCAGACCCTGTTATACATAAAATAATCCTAAATCTATTCTTAGGATTAAGAGATGTTTTTAGAAAGGAATGGGAAGATCCTAGTGAGTATATTTTATCT
The DNA here is from genome assembly GCF_040907905.1 of Aeromonas sp. s13. Lineage (NCBI taxonomy): Bacteria > Pseudomonadati > Pseudomonadota > Gammaproteobacteria > Aeromonadales > Aeromonadaceae > Aeromonas > Aeromonas sp. s13. The sequence goes on from NZ_JBFOCS010000079.1 coordinate 69,817, forward strand.
AAATCAATTGGATTTGGAGCAATAATTAAAATATTCCCACACTTATATAAGGTCGGGGTTGCACAAAATGACTTGAGTAAGGATTTCTTTGCTTGTGAATTCGAGAAAATAAAGAAAAATTTATATCTTAATGGAAAGGAAATAACTTCTATTAATTATGGCTCTAATGAACAGGCTCGTGCACAACTTGCAACTGATCTATTGGAGGCATACAATTCATGATATTCAAAGCTTAGTACTTTTACACATAGTGTCGTAGCACATTAGTGTATATTCATTCATTAAGTATATATCCTGTTTTTTGATGATGGCTGCCATTATGGCAGCCATCCCTTTGCCCATTCCCCCTGCCTTCATAAAATAAGAACTTTATCATCCCTTCATCTCATGACCACAGGTTGCAATAAGCGCAGCGCATTGCACCTCTTACCTCTTTTAATACTTGGTGCAATTCACTTCGTTCATTACACCCTACATTTTCCCCTTCCAAATAAAGACTCCATTGCAACCCAACGCCCTCCACTTTGCCATCCTGCCAGCATTTAATTAGTGATTACTTTATCGTCTATTTATTATCCATTTTGGTAAAAGAAAGTAGCCAAACCACTTCGCTAGATAAAACAAACAGTTGCCTGCATTATCGCGGCCTATTTCAATCGCCGGATAATTAATTCTCTTACTCAAATTGAACTTTTGATTATTTATAACTGAGCATAGTCCCGCAGAGTGTGTGTCATTATAAGCTTAATGACAGATGAACAGACTGTGTTCCATGACAAGCAGATCACTATTCCGTTAGCGCCCTTTCCCATCGCAATCCATTAATTCTCTCCCGATTAAATATCACGACTCTCCTGGTAGGTCGGGCAGCTGTGCGTTGGCAAACGTGTAAACATCAAACTGACAAGATGAACTCATGAACTGTGATAAACAACAAGCCACTCCCGGCGTTATGCTGGCGGCGATTGGCGTAGTCTATGGCGATATCGGCACCAGCCCGCTCTATACCTTGCGCGAGTGCCTGTCAGGTCAATTCGGGTTCGGCGTCGAGCCGGCCTCCATTCTCGGCTTTCTCTCGCTGATCTTCTGGCTGCTGATCCTGGTGGTGTCGGTCAAGTACCTCTCCTTTGTGATGCGGGCCGACAACGCCGGCGAGGGTGGCATTCTCACCCTGATGTCGCTGGCGACCCGCAACGCCTCCACCCGCTGGACGCCGCTGCTGATCATCCTCGGCCTGATTGGTGGCAGCTTTTTCTATGGCGAGGTGGTGATCACCCCGGCGATGTCGGTGATGTCGGCCATTGAGGGTCTGAGTATTCTCACCCCCGCCCTCGACCCCTATATCGTCACCCTCTCGGTGCTGGTGCTGACCCTGCTGTTTGCCATCCAGAAACATGGCACCGCCATGGTGGGCAAGCTGTTTGCCCCCATCATGCTGATCTGGTTTATGACACTGGCGGTGCTGGGGCTGCGCGGCATCATCCACAACCCCGAGGTGCTGGGTGCGCTTAACCCCATCTGGGCGGTGCGCTTCTTTATCCAGTACCAGACCACCTCCTTCTTTGCCCTCGGCGCCGTGGTACTGGCGATCACAGGGGTGGAGGCGCTCTACGCGGATATGGGCCACTTTGGCAAGAATCCCATTCGCCTCGCCTGGTTTATCGTGGTGCTGCCCTCGCTGGTGCTCAACTACTTCGGTCAGGGGGCGCTGCTACTGAGCAACCCGGCGGCTATTGCCAACCCCTTCTTCCTGCTCGCGCCGAAATGGGCGCTGGTGCCGCTGCTGCTCTTGGCAACCATGGCGACGGTGATCGCCTCGCAGGCGGTGATCTCCGGGGTCTTTTCGCTGACCCGGCAAGCGGTGCGGCTCGGTTATCTCTCCCCCATTCGCATCGTTCATACCTCCGAGCAGGAGTCCGGCCAGATCTATATTCCGGTCATCAACTGGATGCTCTATATCTCGGTGGTGATCGTCATCATGAGCTTCGAGCACTCCAGCAATCTGGCGGCGGCCTACGGCATCGCGGTGACCGGCACCATGGTGCTTACCTCCATCCTCTCCTGCTCGGTAGCCAAGAACAGCTGGCACTGGAACAAGTATCTGGTGGCTATCCTGTTTGCTGCGCTGCTCTGTATCGACGTGCCGCTGTTTGCCGCCAACCTCGCCAAGATCTTCTCCGGCGGCTGGCTGCCGCTCACTCTGGGCGCGGTGATGTTCACCGTGATGACCAGCTGGAAGAGCGAGCGTTTCCAGCTTATTCGCCGCCTGAACGAGCACGGCAACTCCCTTGAGCCGATGATCGCCTCGCTCGAAAAATCCCCGCCGACCCGGGTGGCGGGCACTGCGGTCTATATGTCGCGGGTGGTCAATGTGATCCCCCATGCGCTGCTGCACAACCTCAAGCACAACAAGGTGCTGCACGAGCGGATCATCCTGCTCACCCTGCGGGTGGAGGATGTGCCCTACGTCCACAATGTGCGCCGGGTCTGCATCGAGCAGCTCTCCCCCACCTTCTGGCGGGTGGTGGCGAGCTATGGCTGGCGCGAGACCCCGAACGTGGAGGAGATCTTCCACCGCTGCAACGCCGAGGGGCTGAGCTGCCGGATGATGGAGACCTCGTTCTTTATGGCCCACGAGTCGCTCATCATGAAAGACCGCCCCTGGTATCTCTATCTGCGCGGCAAGCTCTTTATGCTGCTGCAGCGCAACGCCCTGCGCGCCCCGGATCAATTCGAGATCCCGCCCAACCGGGTTATCGAGCTGGGCTCGCAGGTGGATATCTGATGGCGGGTTGATGGCCTCTTGATAGCATTGAAAACGTCAGCAAATAGAGAGGGAGGCATTGGCCTCCCTCTTCTTTTCCGTTAACCCCAATGACCGGCCCCCTCATCCCCAGCCCTTCTCCCGCAAGGGGAGAAGGGAGCAAACCACGGCAAATCGAACCAGCTCATTTTCCCTCACACAACAGCCGTAGGGTGCAACAAGCGCAGCGCCGTGCACCGCGAACATATTTGATAGCGGTGCAATTCACTTCGTTCTTTGCACCCTGCTTATGCTGCCTTTTCCGGGGTGACGAACCCTCTTGGCGGCTTCGTCACAAGTGACGAACGTCACAGTTCGACAGCCAGATCAGCGCGTTCACTCAACTACGCGAGGATTTTTATTTATTTAAAAACAGCCACTTAAAACCAATTTCCCTGCAAAAACCATTCTGGCCCGTATCTTGCCAACCTGCCCCTACTTTCTCCGTTCGCGACACGACAAGGTAGGCTATGAACCGCTTCGTTATCGCTGACCCCAAGCTTTGTATCGGCTGTGGCACCTGTATGGCGGCCTGCAGTGAAGTACACAAGGCACAAGGTTTGCAGCAAGCCCCCCGTTTAACCGTTATGCGACACGAGCAGGCGACCATGCCGGTTCAGTGCCGTCACTGTGACGATGCCCCCTGCATCAAGGTGTGCCCGGTCGAGGCAATTCGCCAGACCGGCGATTGCGTGCAACTCAACGAGTCGCTCTGCATCGGCTGCAATCTCTGCGCCGTGGCCTGCCCCTTTGGCGCTATCCAGAGCGGCGGCAGCCGTCCGGTGGCCGTGGCCACCAGTTACGACACCTATATCCCCTGCTCCATCCGCTCCAGCAACCCCTCCACCTCTGCCGGCCTGCGCTGCTTTGGCGAGGATCTGCTGAGCTGGGAGCCGGGCGTGCGCAGCATCGCCGTCAAGTGCGATCTGTGCGAGTTTCGCGCCGATGGCCCGGCCTGTGTCGGTGCCTGTCCCTCCCAGGCGCTGAAGCTGGTCAATGACGGCGACACCGAACGCGCCGCACGTATCCGTCGCCAGCAAGCGGCCGACACCAACCCGCAAGGGGCCTCTGCCTTCTCGGCGCCTGCTACGGCGCTCCCTGCATCCGATTTATCTACCACAGAGGGAGTTCGCTGATGTTGTCCCCCCTTGTTATGGCCACGCTCCTGCTCTTTTTGTTGGGCGCTGCCGCCGGTCTGCTCCTGCAAAAACTGCCCGCACTGGCCAACCGTCTCAATAGCGGTTTTGCCCTGCTGGGCTCGCTCGCGGGTCTGGTCGCCGCCATCCAGATCTTTGCCCAAGGCACCCCCGTCGACGGCCAGCTCTGGCTGCTGGGCTCGGTGCACCTCGACATGCTGGCCGCGCTGATGCTGCTGGTGATTAGCACCGTCGGCGTCGCCGTCGCCCTCTACTCCTTTGCCTATATCCGCGAATATCAGGGCAAGGGGGATGTGGCCATCGGCGCGCTGATGAACCTCTTCCTGTTTGCCATGGTGGGCATGGTACTGGCCGACAATGCGCTCGGTTTTTTGCTCTGCTACGAGCTGGTGACCCTCACCACCTACTGGCTGGTCAAGACCAATCCGGATGCTGCCAAACAGAGCCGTCTCTATCTGGTGATGAACCATATCGGCATGGCGCTGGTGCTGATCGCCTTCTGGCTGCTCTGCCGCGAAACTGGCTCGCTGGAGTTCGCCGCGCTGCGCGAGCACCATCTGGCGGGCGGTTTGGCCTCTCTGGTGTTCCTGCTCAGCTTCTGCGGTTTTGGCCTGCGCGCCGGTTTCGTGCCGCTGCACGGCTGGCTGCCGGTGGCCGAGCCCGTTGCACCCTCCCATATCTCGGCGCTGATGTCCGGCGTCATGGTGAAGCTGGGTCTCTTTGGCATCTTGCGGGTCAGCATCGATTTTCTCGGCGCCAGCCAGCTCTGGTGGGGCTATGTGGTGCTGATCTTCGGCGCCTGCTCGGCTGTGCTCGGGGTGCTGTTTGCGCTGGCCGAGCACGACCTCAAGCGGCTGCTCGCCTACCACACGGTGGAGAACATCGGCATCATCCTGATGGGGATGGGGATCGGCATGATCGGCATCGCCAACCAGCAACCGGCACTGGTGGTGCTGGGGCTGCTCGGCGCCCTCTATCACCTGCTCAACCATGCCATCTTCAAGAGCCTGCTCTTTATGGGCACCGGCTCGGTGATGTTCCGCCTGCACACCCGCGACATGGACAAGATGGGGGGCCTCGCCAAGCTGATGCCCTGGACTGCGCTGGCGTTCCTCATCGGTGCCATGGCCATCTCGGCGCTGCCGCCGCTCAACGGCTTTGTCAGCGAGTGGTTTATCTATCAATCCCTGCTCTCCATGACCAAACTCGGCACCTCTGTCGTCGCGCCGCTCGCGGTAGTGATGCTGGCGGTGACCGGCGCCATGGCGGTGATGTGTTTCGTCAAGGTCTACGGCATCTGCTTCTGCGGCGCCCCGCGCAGCGAACACGCGAGCCACGCCCGCGAAGTGCCGGGCGCCATGGTGGCAGGCACCCTGCTGCTGGCCGCGGTCTGTCTGGTGCTGGGTCTGGGCGCCCCCTGGATTGCCCCCCATATCGCCAGCTATGGCCAAGCCTTGGTTGCCAGCCAAATGAGTGTCGCCACCGGCGCCACCCTGCTGCCACTCGACAGCTCACAAGCGATCCTCTCCCCGCCCGTTATCGCCATCACCTTACTGGGGCTGTTCCTGATTCCGCTGCTGGTACTCGCCATCTTCAAGGGGCCCAAGCTGGGTCGTCGTCACGCTGGCACCCCGTGGGCTTGTGGTTACGCCTACGAGGAGCGCATGAGCCTCACCTCGGGCGGTGTCACCCACACCTTGCGCCAACTCTGCGCGCCGCTCTATCGCAAGCAGCCGCAGCTCGATCTGGCCAGCGCCCTGCACGGGGTGAGCGATACCAGCGGAATGACCGGCTGGCTGCTGCACGCCATTGTGCTGGCGCTCTTTATCCTGATGGCTGTAGGAGTCTGATATGCCTGTTCTTGAAATGCCGAGCTGGGGCATGGTTGCCCTCGCCCTGACCCAGGCCATCGCCATGCTGGCGCTGGCGCCGCTCGCCACCGGTTTCAACCGGGTGCTGCGGGCCAAGATGCACTCCCGTCAGGGACCGGGCCTGCTGCAGGATTACCGGGATATCGCCAAGCTCCTGCGCCGTCAGGAGGTAACCCCCGAGCCTGCCGGCATCATCTTCAACCTGATGCCTGCGCTGCTCATCGCCGCCCTCTTGCTGGTAGGGATGGCGCTGCCAACCCTGACTCACGAGTCCCCCTTCCCCATCGCCGGGGATCTCATCACCGATATCTATCTGTTCGCCATCTTCCGCTTCTTCTTCTCCCTCTCGGGGCTCGACAGCGGCAGCATGTTTGCAGGTATTGGTGCCCGCCGCGAGCTGACCCTCGGCATTCTGGTGGAGCCCATTCTGGTGCTCGCCTGCTTCATCATGGCGATGATGGTGGGCAGCTCGGATCTGGGCAACATCAGCAGCTATGTGGCGACCCAGCCACTGGCCGCGCCCATCGCCACCCTGCTGGCCGGTGCCGCCTGCGCCTTCGCGGTGTTTGTCGAGATGGGCAAGCTGCCCTTTGACTGCGCCGAAGCCGAGCAGGAGCTGCAGGAGGGGCCGCTTACCGAGTATTCCGGTGCGGGCCTGGCCCTGCTCAAGCTCTCCATCGGCCTCAAGCAACTGGTAGTGGTGCAGCTCTTTCTGGTCATTTTCCTGCCCTTCGGCAAGGCGGCCAACTGGAGTCTGCCTGCGCTCATCGGCGCGGCGCTGATCCTCGCCTGCAAGCTGCTGGTGGCCTTTTTGCTGGCTGGCATCATCGAAAACGCCATGGCCCGTACCCAGTTCGTGCGCACCCACAAGCTCACCCGCTTTGGGCTGGGGCTGGCCCTGCTGGCGCTGCTCGCCTATCTGGTCGGGGTCTGAGCCATGCCCGCCAGCACAGCAATTTTTTCCAATTTCATCATTTGTGAATGCTCATTCCCGAACATTAAAGTGAGAACTGCATGACCATCGCCATTTCGGATCGCATCGGCTGCGACTACATCCAGCAGGTGCGAGCACAACTGCCCCACGCCATCGTCGACGAGGAGTGGCAAACCGCCGATCAGGCCACCATCACCGTCAAACCCACCAGTCTGGTCGAGACCGCCAGCCTGATCTTCCATCAGCTGGGGGGCTGGCTTCCGCTCTCCTTTGCCAATGACGAGCGCAGCCTCAACGGCCACTTCGCCGTCTACCACGTCTTCTCCATGGAGGGCGACACCAAGTGCTGGATCACCGTCAAGGTGCTGGTGGATGCCGATACCCAGGAGTACCCCTCCATCACCCCGACCATTCCGGCGGCGGTGTGGGGCGAGCGGGAGATCCGCGACATGTACGGCCTGCGCGCCATCGGCCTGCCGGATGAACGCCGTCTGGTACTGCCGGATGACTGGCCGGAGGATATCCATCCACTGCGCAAGGACGCCATGGATTATCGCCAGCGCCCGATGCCCACCACCGACACCGAGACCTACCCCTTCGTCAACGAGCTCGGCAGTGATGCCAACCGCATCGTGCCGGTCGGCCCGCTGCACATCACCTCGGACGAACCGGGCCACTTTCGTCTGTTCGTCGACGGCGAAGACATCATCGATGCCGACTACCGCCTCTTCTATGTCCATCGCGGCATGGAGAAGCTGGCGGAAACCCGCATGGGCTACAACGAAGTGGCGTTTCTGACCGACCGGGTCTGCGGCATCTGCGGTTTTACCCACAGTGTCGCCTACACCACCTCGGTGGAGAACGCCATGGGCATTCCGGTGCCGGAGCGGGCCAAGATGATCCGTGCCGTGCTGCTGGAGGTGGAGCGCCTGCACAGCCATATCCTCAACATCGGCCTGTCGAGCCACTTCACCGGTTTCGACACCGGCTTTATGCAGTTCTTCCGGGTGCGGGAAAAGTCCATGACCCTGGCCGAGCTGCTGACCGGCGCCCGCAAGACCTACGGCCTCAACCTGATTGGCGGGGTGCGTCGCGACATCTTCAAGGAAGATCGCATCAAGGGTGCCCAGCTGGTACGGGAGCTGCGTGATGAGCTCAAACCCCTGGTGGCCATGCTGCTGGATACCGCCAACATCTCCTCCCGCCTCATCGGTATCGGCAAGCTCGACCCGCAAATCGCCCGCGATTTCAGCTGCGTCGGCCCCATGGTACGGGCCAGCGGCTTCAAGCGCGACGTGCGCCGGGTGCACGACTTTGCCGCCTATCGCGAATTGCCGATGGAGATCCAGACCCTGGCCGGTTGCGACGTGCAATCCCGGGTGCTGGTGCGGATCCACGAGCTCTACGACTCCCTCGACATGATTGAGTTCGGCCTTGAGCACCTGCCGGAAGGGCCGCTGCTGACCGAAGGCTTCACCTACCAGCCGGGCAAGTTTGCGCTGGGCTTTACCGAAGCGCCCCGCGGCGAAAACGTCCACTGGAGCATGACCGGCGACAACCAGAAGCTGTTCCGCTGGCGCTGCCGCGCCGCCACCTACGCCAACTGGCCTGCGCTGCGCTACATGCTGCGCGGCAATACCGTGGCGGATGCGCCGCTCATCATCGGCAGTCTGGACCCCTGCTACTCCTGTACCGACCGGGTCACCCTGGTCGACCCCAGGAAGGGCAAATCCACCGTGGTCTCCTACAAGGAGATCGAGCGCTACGGCATCGATCGCAAACACTCTCCGCTGAAATAAGGGGTCATCATGATCAAGCTGTTCAAGACCATCCTCAAGGCTGGCACCCCGACCGCCAAGTACCCCTTCACCCCTTACGAGGTGAACCGGGATTTTCGCGGCAAACCCAAATATCAGGCGGATCAGTGCATCGCCTGCGCCGCCTGCACCAAGGCCTGCCCGGCCAATGCGCTGGTGATGGAAGTGGACATGGAGACTGGCGAACGGCGCTGGGAGATCTCCATGGCGCGCTGCATCTTCTGCGGCCGCTGCGAGGAGGTCTGCCCGACCCGCGCCATCGCCCTCTCCCCCGAATTCGAGCTGGCGGTGACCAACAAGGCGGATCTCTATGAGGAGGCCCGCTTCGCGCTGGCCCCCTGCACCCTGTGCGGCACCTACTTTGCCCCGAGCAAGCTGGTGGCGCTGGTGGAGGACACCCTCAAGCAGGCGGGCACGCCGCTGGCCACCCCGGAGCGGCTGCACCACTGCCCCGACTGCAAACGAAAACAGAGCATGCTGAGCCAGCCTGACTCGGCCCTGATCACACCGATAGCTACACCGATGGCCACACAACAGGAGTGGATGTGATGAGCAAGATCAAAGGCATAGAACCGGTTGTCGGCCATGCCCATACCCGCGCCGTGCCGCTGGCACAGGATCCCGAGATCACCAAACTCAAGAAGACCCTGCTCAAGGACATTCGCCGCTCGGCCTATGTCTACCGGGTCGATTGCGGCGGCTGCAACGCCTGCGAGATCGAGATCTTCGCCACCATCACCCCGCTGTTTGATGCCGAGCGTTTCGGCATCAAGGTGGTCGCCTCCCCCCGCCACGCCGACATCCTGCTCTTTACAGGCGCGGTGACCCGGGCGATGCGGGTACCGGCCCTGCGCGCCTACGAGGCGGCGCCCGATCCCAAGATCTGCATCGCCTACGGCGCCTGCGGCTGTGACGGCGGCATCTTCCACGACCTCTACTGCGTCTGGGGCGGCACCGACAAAATCGTGCCGGTGGATGTCTATATTCCCGGCTGCCCTCCGACACCGGCGGCAACCATCTACGGCTTTGCGGTGGCGCTCGGTCTGCTTGAGCAAAAACTCAAAGCCACCAGCCACGAGGTGCAACCGGGTGAACGGGTCGAGCTGCGCCACACCGGCATCCCCAATGAAATCCGGGTGATGATCGAACGCGAAGCGCGCCGCATGGCCGGTTACCGGCAGGGGCGGATCATCGCCGACGAGTTTATGGCCCTGCTCGAAGGGGCGACCCAGAAGGATGTGGATCTGCGCATCCAGAGCTACCTCGATCAGCACGACGATCCGCGCCTCTCGGAGATCGTCAACAACCTCGCAAACGCCTGCCTCAACCGGGCGGCCGGCAAGGGAGAGGCGGTGCATGGCTGACGAGGTTTTCTTCTATCGCCTCTCGCGCAAGTTCGTCGACGAGCAGTTCGACGTCCCCGAGGAAGCAAAGGAGGTGATGTACTACAGCCTCGCCATCGGCCACCACCTCGGCATCGTCGATTGCCTGCGAGCAGACCTGGTCTGCTCGCTGACCGGTTATCGCGACTGGGTGGCCAAGCTGCCAGAGGGAAGTGAAGCGCGCCGCAAGATGGAGGGATTTCTCACCTTTGGCGAGATCACCATCTATCGCGAGCACTGCCATATGCTGGCCTGCGCCTTCGACCGACTGCGCAAAGCCGACAATCTGCTCGATGAGCAGGAGCTGGGCTGGACCAATACCTTTATGGATCAGCTCACCGCCCTCTTTAACGACCCCCATATGTACCTGATGGTAAGGAGCCGCTGATGGGCTGCAATCTCGTGTTGACCGTGGGCAATGCCATGATGGGGGACGACGGTGCCGGCCCCTATCTCGCCGACAAGCTGCAAGCCGCCCCCCTGCCCGGCTGGATCCATATCGACGGCGGCATCGCGCCGGAAAATGTGGTCTACAAGGTGCGGGAGCTGCAACCTGAGCGGGTGGTGCTGGTGGATGCCGCCGAGATCGGCGAGAAGGCGGGTACCCTGCAGGTGATCCCCCCCGAGACCATCGCCGAGATGTTTATCTTCTCGACCCACAATATGCCGCTCAATTTCCTGATCGACGAGCTCAAGACCTTTGTCCCCGAGGTGATCTTTGTCGGGGTACAACCGGCCATCGTAGCGTTCTCTTTCCCGATGACCGAGATGGTGAGCGAGGCGATGGACTATCTTTATCAGCACCTTGATGCCGCCAGGGATACCGACTTGTTAATAGAGAAACTGGAGCAGTGGAATATTGCCAACGCCAACCGGTGATTATTTAGCGAGTTGTTAACGACCGTTATTGACCAACGGTTCCGGCAATGTGATCGAGGCCCGATGTTAAATTAAAAACATCGGGCTAATTGTGCTGAACTTGATATAAAACAAGGTTCTTTGATTTTTTCAAAAAATCGCTAACTCTCGCTTTTTTATGACAAAAAAAGCGTTGCCAGTCACAGAAATTTGCCACAAAATGGCGACCGTTACGGAAGTTGATGGGGTCTGGTGGCCTCCTCGGTCTTCAAAACCGATGTGAGCCGAGAAGGCTTTGGCAGGTTCGATTCCTGCCTCTTCCGCCAAATTTATCTATTGAACAAATACTCTTCCGCTGAATTTTTCGGCCTGAATGTTATTTCCATTGTTTGTTCAATATGTTTTAAGTAATACCTTAAAAAAGGTGCTTGCCGCTTGCCAATATAATCCGAACTCAGGTTATCTCGCTGGCCAAAAATTAATTTATCAGCATCGATGCAGCATTAATTTATACCCGCTCATTGATGCACCCAGTTTGCAGTCATCCGCAAATCGCCAGCAGTGCCATAACCCGTCAGCTCGGCCTCTCTATCGGCAAACCGGTGCGCATCCCGAACCCACGCACTGCACTGGTAATCCCATGCCGAACTCGTCTCACGCGCCAGCCATCCCCCACCGCCAGCCCGCATCAGGTACGGCTGCCAACGATTCACAGCGACAAACCCGCCGTCTGCCGCAAGTGGAACAGCTGCTGCAGCAACCCTTTCTCGCCGGGTTTATCGAGGCGCTGAGCCGCCCACTGGTGACTCAGGCGGTGCGCGATACCCTGAGCGAACTGCGCCAGAGCGAATATTTTCGCCAGCATGGCGTCGCCCCCGAGCAGATCGAGGCGCTGATTGCCAAACGCTGCCGGCAGCAGTTGCGCCAGCGCCAGACCCGGGTGATCAACGCCACCGGCACCCTGGTGCACACCAATCTGGGGCGCTCGCCGCTAAGCAGCGAGCTGTGGGACGAGGTGCGCGACCTCAACACCGGCTACAACAATCTGGAGCTGGATCTCGCCACCGGCAAGCGCGGCGGGCGCAAGGGGCTGATCGCCCCCCTGCTCCGTTGCCTCACCCAGGCCGAGGATTCGCTGGTGGTCAACAACAACGCCGCTTCGCTCTTTTTGCTGCTGCAGGAGGTAGCCAAGGGGCGCGAGGTGATCGTCTCCCGCGGCGAGCAGATCCAGATTGGCGGAGGCTTTCGCATCCCCGACATTCTGGCGCTCTCCGGCGCCAAACTGGTGGAGGTGGGCACCACCAATATCACTACCGCCAAAGATTACCTCGATGCCATCACCGATCAGACCGCGCTGGTACTGATGGTGCACAGATCCAATTTCGCCATTCGCGGCTTTACCGAATCCCCCGATATCGGCGAAGTGGCCCGCGCCCTGCCCGAGCACGTGGTGCTGGCGGTGGATCAGGGCTCGGGCTTGACCAGCGAAGAGTTTGCGCCGGATGAAACCTCGGTGCGCCAGTACATCAAGGCGGGGGCAGATCTGGTCTGCTACTCCGGTGACAAGCTCTTGGGGGGCCCGCAATCGGGCATCATCAGCGGCCGCGCCGATCTTATCAAGCGGCTGGAAAAACACCCCATGATGCGCACCTTCCGCCCGAGCCGCATCGTCTACTCCCTGCTGGAACGCCTGCTCATTCACAAGCTCAACAAGTCCCCAATCGGTGAAGGGATTGCCCAGCGCACCTTGAGCAACGCGGCCGCCATGGAGGCGAGAGCCTCCCGGCTGATGGCCGCCCTGCCCGGTTGCTTTGTGCCGGTCCCCGCCCAGCTGGTGGTGGGCGGCGGCACCCTGCCGGACGAGTTCTACCCGGCCCCTGCGCTCGAATGCACCGACCCGCGTCCGGCCCAGCAGCTGCTCGATGCGCTGCGCGAACTCCCCGTCCCGGTCATCGCCACCGTGCGCCAGCAGAAGGTACTGCTCAATATGGCCACCCTGCTGCCGACCGAGATGGAACTGCTGATCGCCCAACTCAGGGAGTTGCTACTGCCCGCCCCGTTCAATGCAACAAATGCGAGCGAGGAGCCTTGATCCCATGACCCCCTATCGCGCCGTTATCGGTCTTGCCGGCCACGTGGATCACGGCAAGACCCTGCTGATCAAGGCCCTCACCGGCATCACCACCGCCCGCGCCCATGAGCAGGCCATCGGCATGACTCAGGATCTCGGCTTTGCCCACTTCGATGACGGTCAGGGCAACACCATAGGTGTCATCGACGTGCCCGGCCACGAGCGCTATATCCGCAACATGGTGGCGGGGCTCTGGAGTCTGGATCTGGTGCTGCTGGTCATTGCAGCCGACGAGGGGTGGATGCCGATGACCGGCGATCACCTGCGCCTGCTCAAGGCGATGGGGGTGCCGCGCCTCTTGGTCTGCATCAACAAGTGCGATCTGGTCTCCCCTGACGAGCTTTTGCTGTTGGAAGAGAGTCTGCTGGAGCGGGTGATGGACGAGAGCGGCATGGTGCCCGACATCGTCAGCGTCAGCGCCAAAACCAGCGCCAATATGGCTGCCCTGCACGCCGCCATCGTGCGCCAGCTTGCCGAACTGCCAGCCTCACACGCTGCCCGCGAGCAGAGCGCCCCGCGACTGTATGTAGACAGGGTCTTTACCGCCAACGGCACCGGTACCGTGCTTACCGGCACCTTGCAGCAGGGCAGCCTTAAGGTGGGGGACAAGCTGCGCCTCTACCCCGCCGATCGGGAGGTACAGGTGCGCTCCCTGCAGGCCTATCACCAGAACGTCGACGAGATTGGCGCCGTCTGCCGGGTAGCGGTGGGCCTGAAAAAAGTGCCCCACAAGGAGGTGGCCCGCGGTCACTGCCTCACCAGCACTGTCGGCCAGTGCGAGGCGGCGACCCACCTTATCGTGCGACTCAACGCCGAGAGCCTGAGTAGCAAGACACTGCGCACGCAGGAGGTCGAGGTGGCCCTTGGCAGCTGGCATGGCCGGGCCCGTTTCGTGCCCATCAAGGATACCCGGCTGGCGCGGCTGATCTTTACCAGCACCATCCCCTGCTTCTTTGGCCAGCCGCTCGCCATCATTCGCCACGGCAGCAGCGAACTGCTGCACGGCGCCCGTATCGTCTGGTGCGGTGACATCCATCCCGCCAGACGCAAGGCGCTGCACGCCCTGCTGGGTGAGCTGCCTGATGACTTGGAGCGCTACAACCCCGCAGCCTTGCAGCTAGGCCTCAATGGCTATGTGCTGGCCAGCCGCTTTGACCAGCAGCCAGAGCAGGTCACCCCCCTCGGTGAGTGGCTGCTGGATAACTGCTGGCTGGCCCAAAGCCGCGACCAGCTGCTCGCCACGCTGGCCAGCGAACCGCTCAGCGCTGCGGAGCTTGCAACCCGCTTTGGTATCGCCCTGCCGGTCACTCAGGCCCTGCTCCAGCAGCTCAAGAGCGAGCAGCACATTCGCCTGCACCATGACAAGTGGCAGCCGGGCAGCGGCGAGTCGGAAGATGATCTGGGGGAAGAGGCGCAGCTGGTGCTCAAGGTGGTGCGAGATCAAGGCAAGGAGGGGTACGAGCCCGGTAAACTGGGCCCCGGCGGCGTGGAGCTGGATCCCTTTATCACCCGCCAGCTGCCCGCGGCCCTGCAGCAGGGCCTGCTACAAAAAGGCGCGTTGCAAAAGCAGCTGCGCAATCTGGCGCGACTCAAGTATCTGGTGCAGCTCGATGGCCCCATCTACTACGACGCCGAGCTTTACAACCAGATGGTCGCCGAAGTGCTGGCGGGCCAGCAGGTGGGAGATCTGATCGACATGGCATCCCTCAAGGAGATCACCGGTTTGTCGCGCAAATACGCCATTCCGTTCTGCCTGCGCATGGAGATGGATGGCTGGGTGCGGCGCGAAGAGAACGAGCGCCGGGTGCTGCGTTTACCGCAGACTCAAGATGAGATGGAGCCGGCATGAGCGCCACCATCGCCCCTTCTGGCTCTGCCAATCCTGTGGCCAACCGGCTGCGCCGCGAATTTCATCTCGACGGCATCGTGCAGGGGGTCGGCTTTCGCCCCTTCGTCTATGGGCTGGCGTTGCGCCACGGCCTTGCCGGCTATGTGTTGAACGACGCGAGCGGCGTCACCATTGGCGCCGAAGGATCGCCCGAGCAGCTCGCCAGCTTTGCCCGCGAACTGCGGGAACTGGCGCCGCCGCTTAGCCGCATCGATCACTTCAGCGAGCGGGAACTGCCCCAAAACCCGAATCCCGATTACAACGGCGCCTTTCATATCAAGGCAAGCCAGCAGCAGAGCGCGGCCACGGTCGCCATCTCGCCGGATCAGGGGATGTGCGAGGCGTGCGCCCGGGACGTGGTCAATCCCAACGATCGCCACCACCACTACCCCTTTACCAACTGCACCCACTGCGGCCCGCGCTACACCATCATCCGCCGCCTCCCCTACGACCGTCCCCATACCGCCATGGCAGGCTTTGCCATGTGCCCGCGCTGTGCGGCGGCTTATGAAAACCCGCTGGACAGACGCTACCACGCCCAGCCGGTGAGCTGCCCCGAGTGCGGGCCCCATCTCAGCTGGCACGACGGTCGCGGTGATGCCCTGGCCGAGCGCGAGGATGCCCTGCACGCCGCCGCCCACGCCCTGCAAGCGGGCAAGCTTATCGCGGTCAAGGGGATGGGGGGGTATCACCTGATGTGTGATGCCCGCAATGAACAGAGTGTTGCGAGATTGCGAATGCTCAAGCGACGCGCACGCAAGCCGCTGGCGGTGATGATGGGATCCCTTGCCGAGGCCAAATTGCATGTCACCGGCAGCGAAGACGAGTGGCAACTGCTCGCCTCTCAGGCCAGACCCATCGCCTTGCTGCGCAAGCGCGAAAACGATGATCGACCGTCAGAATCCCAACTTGCAACTGCGCCGCTGGCCGAGGGGATCGCCCCCGGCATCCCCTACCTTGGCGTCATGCTCCCCTATACCCCGCTCCATCAGCTGCTGCTGGACGCCTGCGCCATGCCGCTGGTGGCCACCAGCGCCAATGGTCGCGGCAGCCCAATCCTTATTGAGTGCGAGGCGGTGGTCAGGGAATTCGGCAGCGAGATTGACGGCATCCTGGATCACAACCGCCCCATCCTGCACCCCTGCGACGACAGTCTGGTGCAGTGGGCGGGCGGGCGACGCCAGACGTTGCGCCTCGCCCGGGGCTATGCCCCCTGCACCCCCAGCCTGCAAGAGGCGGTCAGGGTGCCGCTCTTGGCTGTCGGGGCGCAACAAAAGAACCAGCTGGCGCTCGCCTTCGGCCGCCAGCGCATCTACAGCCCCTATATCGGCGATCTGCACAGCCTGACGATGCAGGAGCACTTCGAGCAAACCCTGGCGACCTTTCGCGACCTCTACGATCTCAAACCCGAACTGCTGGTGTCGGATCGCCACCCCGGCTATCTCAGCCATCAGTGGGCCAAAAGCTATTGCCAGGATCAGGGTGCCACCCACCTCGAGGTGCAGCACCATCACGCCCACCTGCTGGCAGTGATGGCCGAGCACGACATCACGGGCCCGGTGCTGGGTGTTGCCTTCGATGGCACCGGCCTTGGCGATGACGGCACCCTCTGGGGCGGCGAGCTGCTGATCGCAGACGTTCAGGGATTTGAGCGGGTTGCTCATCTCAGGCCGTTCAAGCTGATCGGCGGCGAGGCAGCCATCCGCGAACCGGTACGTCAGCTGCTGGGGCTGCTGTTTGAATCGCACAGTTCTGAGGAGATCAGCGCCCTCGATATTCCGTTGATCAGCAAGTTGCCCCTTAAGCGGATCAGCAACCTGCACCAGCTCTGGCAGCTGGGTCGCAACGCCCCCCATACCAGCTCCATCGGCCGTCTGTTCGATGCGGTGGCGGCGCTCTTGGGGGTGATCGACACCCCCGATTACGAGGGCGAAGCGGGACTCTTGCTGGAGGCAGCCGCCTTGCAGCTGACCCCCGATGAAGCGCCCTTCCCCCTCGCCTTTGATCTCAGCCAATCAACGGAAGGGCCACTGCAGATCGAGTGGGCAGAGCTGATCCATACCCTTGTCAGCGAGCGGCGCAAAGGCACCTCTACCGCCAGCCTGGCCGCCGGTTTTATCCGCGCCATCAGCAATCTGGTAGTTGCCCTTGCCGAGCGCTTCCCCGGCTATCCGGTGGCGCTGGGGGGCGGCGTCTTTCAAAACCGGGTGCTGATGGACCAGCTGGTTCCCGCGCTCGCAGCGGCCGGTCGGCAAGTATTGACCAGCGAAACCCTACCACTCAATGACGGTGGCATCGCCGCCGGTCAGCTCTGGTTTGCCATCCACCATCTTGCCACGCACCAGCCTGTCACAACCGGTTGTGCCACCTTGTCGGAGTCCTGAAATCCATGTGTCTATCCATTCCCTCTCAGGTGGTGCAGCTGCACCCCGAAGATAACTGCGTCACCGTCGATACCCTGGGGGTGCAGCGGCGCGTCAGCTGCATGCTGCTCGAAGAGCCTCTCCAGGAGGGCGACTATGTGCTGCTCCATATCGGCTTTGTGATGAGCAAGATTGACGAAGAGGAGGCGCAGGCCAGCCTCGAGAGCTTCCGCCAAATGGTGGCCCTGATGCCCAAACAGGATATCTTGCCATGCTGACCTTGAATGATCTCTTTCAGGGTTTTCGCCAGCCCGAGGTGATCCGCGCCCTCGCCGCCCAGATCACCGAACTGGCCAAAGATCTGCCCGAGCCGCTGCGGGTGATGGAGGTGTGCGGTGGCCATACCCACACCATCATGAAGTACGGCCTGCACCAGCTGCTGCCGGCCAGCATCGAGTTCGTTCACGGCCCCGGCTGCCCGGTCTGCATCATGCCCAAAGAGCGCATCGATCAGGCCATCGAGCTGGCGAGTCAACCGAATGTCATTCTGGTCACCCTGGGAGACATGATCCGGGTGCCGGGCTCCAAAGGCACGCTGGCCCAGCAGCGCGCCAAGGGGAGCGATATCCGCCCGGTCTATGACCCCCTCGATGCCCTGCGTATCGCCAAAGAAAACCCGGAAAAAACCGTGGTCTTCTTCGCCATCGGTTTCGAGACCTCTACCCCGATGACCGCCGCCTTGCTGGCCGCCGCTGAAGAGCAAGGGGCCCTGAACCTGCTGTTTCATATCAACCATGTGCTGGTGCCCCCCGCCATTCATGCGGTGATGGCCGACGGCGTTGCCAAGGTGAACGCCTTTATCGGCCCCTCCCACGTCAGCGTCATCACCGGCGCCGATATCTACCTGCCTATCGTCGATCGCTATCAGGTGCCGGTGGTGGTGAGCGGTTTCGAGCCGGTGGATGTGATGGAGGCGCTCTTGATGATGGTGCGCCAGAAGGTGGAGGGTCGCTACGCGCTGGAGGTGCAGTACAGCCGCGCCGTCACTGCCAGTGGCAATAAAGCCGCCCAGCGGCTGGTCGAGCGTTTTTTCGAGACCCGCGAGCACTTTCGCTGGCGAGGTCTGGGGGATATCAACGCCTCCGCCCTGCGCCTGCGCGATGCGTTTGCCAAGCGCGATGCGGAGCGTCACTTTGCGCTCAATCAGACTCCCATCGATGATCACAAGGCGTGCCAGTGCGCCGATATCCTGCGCGGCCTGGCCAAACCGAACCAGTGCAAAGTCTTTGGCCGGGGCTGCACCCCGACCCAGCCCATGGGCAGCTGCATGGTCAGCTCCGAAGGGGCCTGCAATGCCTACTACCGATATATGGGGATCCAATGAGAGAAATTCAGTTAAGCCATGGCGGCGGCGGCGTGGAGATGAACCAGCTGATCAACCAGCTCTTCTTTCGCCACTTTGGCAACGAGATCCTGCTGCGCGGTGAAGATGCCGCCCTGCTGCCGGTAAACGGCCCCGTCGCCTTCACCACCGACAGCTTTACCGTCTCGCCGCTCTTCTTCGAGGGGGGCGATATCGGCAAGCTGGCCATCGCCGGCACGGTTAATGATCTCGCCATGATGGGGGCCAAACCCGAGTATCTGAGCGCCAGCTTTATCATCGAAGAGGGCTTCCCCTACGCCGATCTGGCCCGCATCGTCGAGTCGATGGCCTCAGAGCTGGCCAAGAGCGGTGCCCGCATCGTCTGCGGCGACACCAAGGTGGTGCCCAAGGGGGCGGCCGACAAGATCTTTATCAACACCAGCGGGGTCGGCACCTTCCCGCTGCCTGAGCAGAGCCGGGGCATCTCGGTGCGCAACCTCAAAGCCGGTGACGCCATTCTGGTGTCGCGGGATATCGGCAGCCACGGCGCCTGCATCCTGATGGCCCGTGACGCCCTGCAACTGGGATCTGATCTCAAGAGCGACTGCACCACCCTCTGGCCACAGGTAGAAGCGCTGCTGCAGGCAGGCATTACCCCTCACGCCCTGCGCGATGCCACCCGCGGTGGCCTTGCCGCCGTGCTCAACGAGTGGAGCAGCGCCTCCGGCGTTGCCATCGAACTGGAGGAGTCCGCCATTCCGGTGTGCGATCCGGTGCGTGGCCTGTGCGAGCTCTACGGTTTCGAGCCCCATGATCTCGCCAACGAGGGAACCATGGTGCTGGCCCTGCCTGCCGAACAGGCGCAGGACGCACTGGGCATCTTGCGGCAATTAAACCCCGCTGCAAGCCAGATCGGCGTGGTGCAGGCAAGCGATCGCCACAAGGTGATCCTCAACAACCCCTGGGGCAGCCGCCGTTATCTGGAGCTGCCGCAAGGGGAGCTGCTGCCGCGGATCTGTTGAGCGGCCATGCCGTTCCGTCAATTACAGGGAGGAGTCACTGCTCCTCCCCATATCGGTTAAGGAGCCACCATGCACGAAATGTCTCTGGCCATGGCCGCCATCGATCTGGCTGCCGAGCAGGCCACCCAGCGGGGCTTTACCAAGGTGACCGCCCTCTGGCTCGAGGTCGGCAGCTTCTACTGCGTCGACCCTGACACCATCGCCTTCTGTTTCGAGGCCGCCGCCAAGGGCACCGCCGTCGAAGGAGCCCAGCTGCATTTTCAGCACCAGGCGGCAGAGGCCTGGTGTTACGACTGCAACCAGACGGTCACCCTCACCGAGCGCGGGCAGGCCTGTCCCGAGTGCGGCGGATACAAATTACGAGTCGCGCAGGGCGATAGCCTGCGCATCACCGACATCGAGGTAAGTTGATATGTGTAGCGTATGCGGATGCGGCCAGGCGCGGATTGCCGGCCATGAGCACGATCATGAGCATCATCACGAACATGAACATCACCATGATCATGAGCAGAGTGCGCCACGCACCCTGATCATTCACCACCACTATCACCATCAGGGAGATGTCCATCACCACTACCACGGTGTGCGGGCTCCCATAAGCCATGAGGGGCATGATCAGCTGCATGAGCACCACCATGATCACCCCCACGACCATCATCATGATCATATCCACTCTCATGACCACGGCCATTCCCACGCGCATGACCATGACAATGACCATGACCATCAGCAGGGTGATCTGCACTATGGCAAAGGGGAAGCGGGATTGTCGGTGCCCGGTATGGGGCAGCGCCAGCTGATCGCCATCGAGATGGATGTGCTGGCCAAGAACAATGCGCTGGCGGCCCACAACCGCGAACACTTCGACGAGGCGGCACAGCTGGTGCTCAACCTGGTGTCGAGCCCGGGTTCAGGCAAAACCACTTTGCTGTGCGAAACCCTGCGCCAGCTGGCCGACAAGCGCCCCTGCGCCGTGATCGAAGGGGATCAGCAGACCAGCGCCGATGCGGATCGTATCCGTGCCACCGGCGTCCCTGCCGTGCAGATCAACACCGGCAAGGGCTGCCATCTGGACGCCAAGATGGTCCACGACGCCTGCCACCAGCTGCCCGCCAATGAAGGGGGCATCCTCTTTATCGAGAACGTGGGCAATCTGGTCTGCCCCGCCAGCTTCGATCTCGGCGAGAAGTACAAGGTGGCGATCCTCTCCGTCACCGAGGGGGAAGAGAAGCCGCTGAAATACCCGGACATGTTCGCCGCTGCCCAGCTGATGGTGATCAACAAGATTGATCTGCTGCCCTACGTCAGCTTTGACGTGGCCCGCTGCATCGAGAACGCCAAACGGGTCAACCCCTATATTCAGGTGATCCAGGTCAGCGCCACTACAGGCGAAGGGATGGATGCCTGGCTCAACTGGCTGGCCACAGCCTGAACCAGAACCGGTTAAATGCCGCTTATAACGTTAGAAAACAAGAGAGGGAGGCTGATGCCTCCCTCTCTTGTTTTCTATGAACCTTGTCCGCCGCTCTAACTGTTCAGAGTGACCTGCATCCCACACTCGCGTCCCCTCACCCTAGCC
>NZ_JBFOCS010000008.1:0-2619 GCF_040907905.1 Aeromonas sp. s13
GTTGTTATGGGATGAGATGCATGGGATCAGATGCACTTCACCGGTTTGGGCAGGCCGCCAATCTTGGTTGCCTGCTTGGCTGGGCCTTCCGGGAACAGCTTGTAGAGGTAGCGGCTGTTGCCCTTCTCAGGGCCGTACTGCTTCTCCATCGCCTTGACCAGCGCGCGGATGGCGGGGGAGGTGTTGAACTCCAGATAGAAGGCGCGCACAAAGCGCACCACTTCCCAGTGCGGCTCCTCAAGCGTGATCCCCTCCTGCGCAGCCAGCACCAGCGCCAGCTCCTCGCTCCAGTCGTTGCTGTTGAGCAGGTAGCCCTTGGCATCGGTCTCGATGAGTTGGCCGTTGAATTCCAGCTGATGTTTTTCGGACGCAGACATGGGGGCTCCTCGCTAATGGGGCTATCAGGATTGGGCGGGCATGGTAGCGCCTTGATCCCCGGTGAGCAACCGGCTCTCGTTGGCCAGATGCAGTAGCTGATCCGCCAGCTCGCTGATCAGGTTGAGCTGCTGGGTCAGCATCAGCTGCTCCTCGCTGCTATCCGGACTTATAACCGGGCACTGACCTCCGATGGAGCTGGAGGGGTTGCCCGCCAGATGACCGGCGGCCTGCTCCAGGGTGTGGCAGATGTGGTGGCGCACCTCATCCAGCCCGCTGATGGCTTCCAGCTTGTCGCGATGAGCCCCCAGCGCCGAGATGTAGGAGAGCAGGGCGTGGTTGCGCCAGGTGAGGGTAAAGCAGAGATCGAGGAAGCGGCGGCGTTTTTGCGGCTCCACCAGCATGCTCTGCCAGGCGGTGGCCAGCTCGCTGTCCGCCAGATGGGCGCTCTTGCGCGCCACCCGATAGTCGATGGATTCGTCCCGCTGCTGCTTGAGGCTCGCCAGCACTGCCGAGAGATAGCGGGCGTTGGCCGAGAGCGAATTGGCGATAAGGGTCGGCAGCCGCTTGTACTGCCAGTCCGGCCAGAGCCAGGCCACCAGCCCGTAGGAGATGAGGCAGCCGAGCAGGGTATCGAGCAGCCGTGGCCCCAGAATGGCAAAGCCGATCCCATCGAGCAGGTTGAACGCCATCAGCACGTAGAGGGTGATAAAGCAGACCGCGGCGCTGTAGTTGTTGCGCACCTGGGTGAAAAACAGGAAGGCGGCCAGCCCCATCACCACCAGCTGAACGTGCAGCTCGGGGAAGAGCCAGAGCACCGGAATACCCACCAGAATACCGGCGAAGGTGCCGAGCATCCGCTGCACCAGTCGGCGGCGGGTGGCGCTATAGCTGGGCTGGCAGACAAACAGCACGGTCAGCAAAATCCAGTAGCCCTTTTCCAGATCAAAGGCTTGCAGTATGCCGTAGCCGATCACCAGCCCCAAGGAGAGGCGCAGCGCATGGCGAAACACCATGGAGTGCAAGGTGAGGTGCTGCTTGAGCTGGGTCAGCAGTGGCAGGCGTGGCGGGCGCGCCAGCGCGGGCAGCTCCTGCTCCGGCTGCTCGGGGTTTTGCAGCACTTCGGCGCTGCCCAGCAGCTGGTTGATGCTGGCCAGATTGCGGCGCAGGAACTTCATCGGCGTCAGCAGGGTTTTCGGGTAGTGCTGCTTGAGATTGGTGAACTCCAGCTGATCGCCAAGGGCCTCAAGCGTCCAGTGGATGCGCTTGTTATGGGCGTAGGGCTTGTGCACCAGAATGGCGTAACCGAGCCGCTGGCACGCCTCGGAGAGTTGCAGGAACACCTCCTGAAACCCTTCCAGTACGATGCCCTGCTTGAGCTCCGCTTCCAGCCGGCTGTAAGGGTAGTGGCTGGAGGTGGCGCGTTCGTGAATTTCCAGCGCCAGCAGGTAGAGGCGCAGCAGGCTGGCAAGCTCCGGGCTGGCCGGATGGCGGCGGCTCAGGCGGGCGTTGAGGGCCGACTTGGTGAGGGTCAGCGCGCTCACCAGATTGATGTTGAGCTGGGCCAGATTGTGGCGAATGGCCTGGGCGCCGTGCTCGTCCGCAGGGAAGAAGCGGGACTTTTCCAGCAGGTAGCGGCCAAGGGCGAAGTAGCTCTGGGCCAGCTGCTCATGCAGGGTCTTGTAGGGCAGCAGCCAGAGCCAGATAAACGAGACCAGCCCGTACCAGAGGGCACCAGCGCCGAGGGCCAGTGGCTGGTAGAAGAGATCCGGTGCCTTGGCGGCACCCAGCATGGTGTAGATGGCGATGAGTAGCGAGCCGAAGCTGATGGTGGCGTAGCGAGCGCCGAGCGCCCCCACCATCACGAAGATAAAGGTGGAGCTGGCCAGCCCGATGGCAAACAGCCAGGGGGTGGGGTAGAGATACTGTACGCACAGGGACGCGAACATGAAGCAAATCAGCGTCATGGCGAGGTTTTTAAGGCGTCCCCACAGGCTGTCGTCGGTTTCGGCGATGGCGCCCGCCACTACCCCGAGGGAGAGCAGCACGGTGAGCTGGATATTGCCGGTGGCCAGGGTGAAGGCGAGCAGACCGAGAATGGCCAGCAGCACTTTGAGAGCGAAGTAGATGTGACTATCGGTCAGCAGTCGGCGCAGCAGGCCAGAGAGATCCATCGGCATGAGACAGGTGAAACCCTTGATCGAAACGAGAGCGAGATAGTAACCCGCCAAGCGCGAAGTGGCC